>JACOEF010000407.1 GCA_024998705.1 Nitrospira sp. | reverse complement strand
GTTTCAGCAGCATCTGCCGAAGGGACAGGTCATCGATGTGTTGTCGGTGGATGCTGAAGGGGTCGATCTAAATGTGATTCGGTCGAATGATTGGGACAGGTTTCGTCCATATTGTGTTCTCGTTGAGTCATTACAGTCATCGTTGACTGCTCTGGAGACAAATCCGATGCACCGGTATGTCTCGGAGCATGGGTACGGCTTATTTACGAAGACGGTCAATACCTTCATCTATTTGGACCAAAAGAACCCGAGATAGCAGTGCTAGCGCCGATTGCCTTGTTCGTCTATAAGCGTCCTGAGCATACGGGACGAGTCCTCGAAGGCCTGAAGAATAACCGCGAAGCACGGGAGTCAGATCTTTTTGTGTTCTCCGACGGGGCTAAGAACTCGCTCGTGAACGAAGATGTGTCTGCTGTCCGGGCACTGCTTCGGGGGCTCACAGGGTTTCGTTCCGTCACCGTTGTCGAACAGTCTGTTAACTTGGGGCTGGCTCGTTCAATCGTGACCGGGGTCACTGATTTGGTGGAACGATATGGACGTGTGATTGTATTGGAGGACGATGTGCTCCCGGGTCCGCATTTCCTGCAGTATATGAATGCGGCATTGGAACGGTACCTGAATGTTTCCGAAGTAGTCAGTATCCACGGCTATTCCTATCCCGTGAGCTGCCAGCTGCCGGAAACATTCTTCCTCCGTGGTGCGGATTGTTGGGGATGGGCCACGTGGGCGCGAGGGTGGCGGCTTTTTGAGCCGGATGGAGCGAAGCTGTTGACTAGACTTTCTGAGCGGGGACTCGCACGTGCGTTTGATATGGATGGTGTGTATCCCTACATGAAAATGCTCGAGGACCAGGACGGTGGACGGAATGACTCCTGGGCGATCCGTTGGCATGCGGCGGCATTCCTGGAAGGTCTCCTTACGCTGTACCCGGGCTCATCTCAGGTGCAAAATATCGGAACCGACGGTAGTGGAACACATGGGGGGCGTGCCGACGAATTTGTGCATACTTCTTGGGGGAGGCCAGTTGTAGTAAGGGATATTCCGATTGAGGAAAGTCAGCCTGCGCGCCAAGCATTTATTCGGAAGCTGAAGTCGTTACGACCCTCCGTGCCTCGGCGGATCTGGGCACGCCTACGAGGAATGGTTGGCGACCATGCCGGAGGGATCTGAGGAATGAAGCGAGTAATCAAGTCCTGGATCCCGCCGGCTATTCTCAATGCCTATCGAGGGTTTCGTGCTGATGATATTCGGTTTCAGGGGCTGTTTCCAACTTGGGAGGCTGCGCGTGCTGCCTCATCCGGGTATGACGATGAAGCCATTTTTAGGAAGTCCAGAGTCGCGGCGCTGAAGGTCAAGATGGGGGAGGCTGCGTACGAACGTAATTCTGTGCTGTTTGATCACGTGTAGTTCTATTACCCTCTCTTGGCCGGTCTCTTGCGTGCCGCATGTGCACGAGGTGGACACCTGCGCGTGTTGGATATCGGCGGATCATTCGGAACGGTCTACCGACAATTCAAGGCGTTCCAGCCCCCTCTGGCGTCCGTGCGGTGGAATATCGTCGAGCAGTCTCGAATTGTCGAATCGGGGCGGGCCGAGTTTGCAGATGGCGAGCTGAATTTTTTTTACACGATAGAGGAAGCCGTGAAGGCAGAAGCCCCTGACGTCGTGTTGTTGTCGAGTGTGGTGCAGTATGTCGAGCCCCCCTACGATCTCATCCGGGAGGCTTGTTCCATCGGAGCGAACAGTATGCTGATTGCGCGAACGCCCCGCGCGGACGCCATTCAGGATGTCCTCACGGTCCAGATTGTTCCTCCCTCGATTTATAAGGCAAGTTATCCCTGTTGGATATTTGCTGTGGCCAAATTTCTCGAGGCCTTCGCGCCCCAGTATCGACTTGTTGCTTCATTTCAGGAATCAGAGGGATCGTTGCAGAGCGATCGAGGCCCGTTTGAGCTTCGTGGTTTCATCCTGGACCGAAGTTCTTAGCTCTATGTTGACTAGTCTGAAGCGGTACTATGATGCTCAGATGATGCGTCCCGGCCTTCCCGGGCTGTTCATCAACCCGTTTTATTTTGCGAGGAAGGGGTTATATGAGAGTGTCCGTCGCCTTACCCCCCATATCACGGGACGCGTCCTAGATGTTGGCTGTGGGAGTCAACCCTATCGACCCTTATTTAAGGCCGTTGAGTACATTGGTATGGAGCTTGATACGCCGGAGAATCGTGCTCACAAGCAGGCAGATGTGTTTTATGGTGGCCAAGCCTTTCCGTTCGATTCTGAAAGTTTTGATTCGCTCGTGTGTAACCAGGTCTTGGAGCATGTGTTCACACCCACGGAATTTGTGCGTGAACTGAATCGAGTGCTCAAGCCGGGCGGACATTTGCTACTGACAGTGCCATTTGTTTGGGATGAGCATGAACAGCCGTATGATTATGCCCGTTATTCCTCTTTTGGCCTCCTCGCCCTCATCACGAGTGCTGGTTTTGAGGTCGTGGAGCATGTCAAGACTATGAGCGATGTTCGAGTTCTCTGTCAGCTCGTAAATGCCTATCTCTATAAAGTTACGGTCCACAGAAACCAGTATCTCAATCTCTTCAGTACATTGTTGTTGATGGCGCCTATCAATCTTTTGGGTGCCATAGGTCGATTCATGACTCCTTCAAATCCTGATCTGTATCTCGACAATGTCATCTTGGCAAAGAAAGTAGATCACAAATGACGGAGTCTGGCGATTTTTCCGGCTCCAAGGTGTTGATTACGGGAGGAATGGGGTTTATTGGCTCCAACCTGGCTCGAGAACTTGTCCGAAGGGGTGCCAGTGTGACAGTGGTTGACAGTCTCGTCCCAGAGTATGGCGGCAATTTGTTCAATGTCACCGATATTGAACGAAACATCCGGGTGAATATTTCTGATGTTCGGGATGAGCACAGTTTCCGCCATCTCATTCAAGGCCAGGATTTTCTGTTCAATCTGGCTGGGCAGACAAGTCATCTTGACTCTATGGAAAATCCGTACACGGATTTGGAGATCAATTGTCGCGCTCAGCTGTCGATCTTGGAGGTCTGCCGACGCTATCAACCAAAGATTAAGATTGTGTTTGCGAGTACCAGGCAGATCTATGGAAAGCCGGACTATCTGCCGGTGGATGAAAAGCACCTTCTTCGTCCGGTTGATGTGAATGGGATTAACAAGATGGCCGGAGAGTGGTACCACATTCTCTACAACAACGTGTATGACATTCGCTCGTGTGCCTTGAGACTCACCAATACGTATGGGCCCAGGATGCGGATCAAAGATGCCAAGCAGACCTTCTTAGGGGTATGGATTCGTTTGCTTGTTGAGGGTAAGCCGTTTGAAGTGTGGGAGGGGCAGCAGATACGGGATTTTTCATTCGTGAGTGATGTTGTCGATGCGATGCTTCTGGTCGCGGTCAGTGAAGAGGCTAACGGGCAAGTGTTCAACCTGGGCGGAGAGTTGGCAATTACTCTCAAGGACCTTGCTGATCTGCTTGTGAAGGTTACCGGTGGGGGAAGCTATGTCCTGCGATCGTTTCCTGGTGAAAGGAAACGTATTGATATCGGTGACTACTATGCGAATTTTGAGAAAATTCAATCGACGCTTGGATGGGGACCAAAGGTTTCCTTAGAGCAAGGGCTCCATCAGACGGTTGAATTCTACCGTGCGCATCTCGCGCACTATCTTTGACAAGGACCACTGTGTCGGATTCCTCTGCTATTCCTGCCGCCAACCCGCTGGCGGATTACCTTGCTCGGCGACCAGAGATTGATCAGGCGATCCAGCGGGTCCTCTCCGGTGGCCGGTATATCCTGGGGCCAGAGGTCATTGCATTCGAGCAGGAGTTTGCCTCCTTTTTGGGCGCTCGTTTCGCCATCGGTGTAGGAAGCGGCACAGAGGCGTTGCATGTGGCTCTGCGTGCTTGTGGCATCGGCCCAGGTGACGCCGTCATCACGGTGTCTCATACTGCTGTGGCTACGGTTGCCGCAATCGAGTTGGCCGGTGCGATTCCCCTCCTTGTCGATGTCGCCCCCCTGAGCTACACCCTCGATCCAAATCGGCTTGAGGCGGCGATACAGGCCAACCCATCGTTGCGCATCAAAGCGCTGATCCCAGTCCATCTCTACGGTCATCCCGCGGATATGCCCACGATCATGAGCGTTGCGGAGCGATTCAATTTGAAGGTGATCGAGGATTGTGTGCAATCCCACGGAGCTTCGATAGATGGGCGAAAGACAGGTACGTGGGGCCATCTGGCCGCATTCAGCTTTTATCCAACCAAGAATCTGGGGGCACTAGGGGATGGTGGTGCCGTAGTGACGAACGATCCGGAACTGGCTGAACGTGCCACATTGTTTCGTGAATATGGTTGGCGGGAACGCTATATCAGTGAAGTCCCCGGAGCTAACTCCAGACTCGACGAGCTACAGGCTACCATCCTGCGTGTGAAACTCCAGTTTCTCGACGAGGACAATGCGAAACGGCAGGAGGTGGCCCGGCAGTACGATTCAATGTTGTCGGTGCGCCAGCTCGTTTTGCCGCACTGCAGCCCTAGCTTCACGCACGTGTACCACCAGTATGTGATCCGTAGTCCCCGACGTGATGAATTGAAACAGTTCTTGGGGGCGCATTCTGTAGGAACGCTCATTCACTATCCTGTACCGATTCATCAACAACCGGCTTACCGCGATCGCGTGTTGACACAGAGCGGACTTGCGGCAACCGAGCGGATCTGCCAAGAAATCCTAAGCCTTCCCATGCATCCACACCTGACCTCTGATCAGGTTCGTCGGGTCGGTGATTTGATTCTGTCGTGGCTCAAGGAAAACCATCGGCCTAGGTGATGCGTCATTTCTGCACGTATTTTGACCGGAATTATCTGCCTCGAGGCGTGGCACTATACCGCTCACTTGCGCGGACCTGTTCTTCGTTTCAGCTCTGGATTCTCTGCATGGATGCTGGATGCTATGACCTGCTGGTTCGACTTCGCCTCCCACAGGTTCGATTAATTTCGATAGAAGAACTTGAACAGGCAGATCCAGAATTGCTGGCTACAAAAGGGTCGCGATCGAGGATCGAGTACTACTTCACATGTTCTCCTTCCCTTCCTTTGTACATTCTCCGGTGCGATACAGAGATTGATATTATTACGTATCTTGATGCGGACATGTACCTCTTTTCAGACGTTGAACCGATATTTAGAGAGTTCAGCACGCACTCTATCGGAATCACTGGCCATAGGTTTCCTGTGCCGTTACTTCATCTGGAAGAGTATGGACGCTACAACGTTGGATGGCTCATGTTCCGAAACGATCGAGCCGGCTTGGATTGCTTGGCATGGTGGCGGCAGCAATGTCTCGACTGGTGTTACGATCGATACGATGACGGTCGGTTTGCAGATCAGAAATATCTGGACGAGTGGCCGAGCCGTTTCCCCGGCACGGTGGTACTTAACCATCCCGGTCTGAATGCGGCTCCCTGGAACCTCGGCGGAGTCATGGTGTCTCAGTCGCGTGCCGGAGTTCAGATTGACGACAAGCCGCTCGTTTGTTTTCACTTTCACGGGTTCAAACGGATTTGGTCGTGGCTCTACGAACCTAACTTGCTCGACTATCAGGTCAAACCCTCGACAGCTATACGCCGTGGTATTTTTGCGCCGTACATTCGCGAATTAACGGCGATCGAAGCTGAGTTGCAGGCACTACATGACTGCGCTGCTTCGGTGGTTATACTGGAGCGTGGTGGCAGCCAACGAACTGGTGTGATGCGATATCTAAGTGGCCTGCGGCGGTGGTTGAAGATGTCCCGTGAGACTATTATGGGGCAGTATCTTATCCAGGTGAACGGACGAGTGCTCTAGGGCTGTGGCTGCTGTCGACAGTGTAAATTGATCATCGCTGTACTGTTGAAGTATTTTTTTCGTCTTTCCTTGAAAGGGAATGAGTTGTCCTTGGGCCTCAGTACTCTGGGTGAGTCGGGTGGTTACACTAAGGAGTATTTGAATGTCTTGGTGCCGGCGATTTTACCTTACGGGTCGAGTTTTCCGGAGGAGTCTCATAACGAATAGTTCTCACGGTTGGTATACGAAATGATCTCTCAGCGTCCCCTCATTTCGATCGTCACGCCATGTCTCAATGGAAGTCGGTTCATCGAGGAAGCCATTCAGAGCGTCCTTGATCAGGATTATCCTCGGATTGAACATATTATCGTCGATGGTGGTTCGACTGACGGGACGCTTGATGTTATCAGTAAGTATCCACATCTACGCGTAATCAGTGAGCCTGATCGAGGCCTCTACGACGCCCTCAATAAGGGTGTACGGTTAAGCGGTGGGGATATCATCGGGCATCTCAATTGTGATGACTTGTATGGAAAGTTGATGTTTGGGCAGGTAGCTGAAAAGTTCATGGCGATGCCTGCTGCCGATGCAGTTTGTGGAGGCGTGGAAGTATTTGAGCATAGCGAACGGAGAGAGCGGCGTGTCATGGCTCAATATCTAACTCCCAAGGATCTGGAGCTGTCACTGGAGAATGCGACCATTGGGCCGTGTATGACGAATGCACGATTTATGAGGAGAAGAGTCTATGAAAGAATCGGGCTGTATGAGACGCGCTTTCGTATAGCTGCTGATCGAGAGTTTGTCATTCGTGCAGCCTTAGCAGGAATTGAGAGTGTCGGGATACCGATGGTGTTGTATCACTATCGGGCCCACTCGGGGTCGTTGACCTTTAGCCATAATAGTCCTCATCGCCTGAGGATGCTTGACGAATTCTTGGAGATCGCTGAAGCGCAGATATCCATGAGCAGCGAGCAACATCGGGAAACGCCGTTCTGTCGGATGTGGCATGCAAGGACGGCAGCAGAAGCAGCGTTACGAGCACTGCGCACAAGGAGCTACGCTCTAGCCTTGCGCTACGCAGAACGTGGGCGAGCGTATCAGCCCTTCTGGCCAGTGACGTTTATGGCTGTACTGCTCCGAAGAATCACGACCGGCAAAAGTCACTAACCCCAGAAATTGTCATGAAAATCTCCTTGATTGTAGCCACTGTTGGGCGCACCTCCGAGTTGCGCAGATTGCTGACGTCGTTAGAGGCTCAGACGTATAGGGACTTTGAGTTGATCGTCGTTGATCAGAATACTGATGGTCGGCTAAGAGATGTGATTGCTCCATTGGTGGCCCACCTAGCCATTCACCACTTGGCATCCCCACGTGGCGTCTCTCGAGCTCGCAATGTGGGAATCGGGAAAGCATCCGGAGACATCGTAGGGTTTCCTGATGACGATTGTTGGTACTCTCCTCTACTCTTGGAATCCATCGTCGCATTATTCGGACTGCACGCCAATTGGGATGGTGTGACGGGGCGTATTGTGAACGAAACGAACGCGACGAGTGGCGATGCACGGTTTGATAGGGAGTCTGGGCGCATTACACTGTCGAATATTTGGCGGCGTGCATGCGCGGCGACTATATTTTTCAGAAAGGAAACTGTTGACGCGATTGGGAGTTTCGATGAAGAGCTAGGGCCCGGTGCGGGTACTCCCTGGGGGGGAGCCGAAGATATCGACTATCCTGCAAGAGCCATCAAGGCCGGGCATATAGTGTTTTACGACCCGGAAATCTGCGTCTTTCACCCCGATCTGTCGATCACTGCTCGAGCGGACGAGGTGAGGCGTGCATACTCGTATGGCGCGGGAATAGGACGTGTGTGGAGGAAACAGCAGTTTCCCGCTAGGACGATCGGGTATTATCTGCTTCGCCCGCTCGGCGGTATGTGTGTCAGTCTCGCCATGGGCCAGTGGATGCGAGCACGGTATCGATGGGCGGCATTCCAGGGCCGATGTAGCGGACTCTTGTCGCGGTGATCCTTGGGTAACCGTCTGCGACTGAAATGAAGGTATTAGAAATCATTGCGTCCGGAGACGTCGGGGGAGGGACCATCCACGTACTACAGATTTTGCAGGGGCTTCGAGATAAGATGTCGCTCCATCTCGTAACCCAACGCGACTCGTATCTTTTCAAGAAAGCACGAGAGATCGGCATTCCATGTTACGGTCTCGATTTTTTTGCAGGTCGATTGGATCTGCGCGTGTCCGTCGGCCTCCACAAAATTATCACGTCGGTATGTCCGCATGTCGTGCATGTGCATGGTGGTCGTGCGGCATTCTTTTTGGCACTCGCGCGGAGCGCCGTGCCCTCTGCCTATACTGTTCACGGGTTTCATTTTTCTCACAAACCATTTCCGGCTCGTTGGTTGGCTCGGTGCGCAGAGGGATTTGCATTGAGCCGTGCACACCACGTGATTTTTGTCTCCCAGTTCGATCAAAAGCTTGCGGCAGCCGAGTGTCTGCTCTCCGGTAAAACCTCGAACTCTGTTATTCACAATGGCATTGCTTCCCCATCAGTGGGGGTTAGGGAGGAGGGCCAGCAACATCTCATAGGTTTTGTGGGTCGGCTTGAGCCGCAAAAGGACCCTCTCTTATTTCTGCAGAGTCTTGAAGAACTCTCCGGTTATCGAGGTGTGATTGTCGGCACAGGGTCTCTAGAACGGGCGATCCGGGCAGAAATTGAGTGCAGGTTGTTACAAGATCGTGTGACGCTGTTGGGAGGTCTTTCTCACGAAGAAACCATGCATGCGATGGAAAGGTTTCAGATTCTGGTTATGACGTCGCGTTGGGAAGGCTTACCCTTGATTGCGCTTGAGGCGATGAGGATGGGGATTCCAGTCGTGGCGACGAATGTTGGCGGGATGAGTGAAGTTATCGAGGATGGTCGGAGCGGCGTCCTTGTGTCCAGTCGCACATCAACAGCCATCGCACGCGCCGTGAAACTTCTCTCTGAGAACGACGGCTTGCGAGCGACTCTTGTAAAAGAGGCACGCACCCGTATCGGTGAGAAATTTTCAGAAGAGAGGATGCTGACGAAGGTGGAGGAGGTGTACGAAAGAATTGCACACATCACCCCAGGTGTGTAACGAGCATCATGAGGGGCGCATCATCGTTCATTTCTTTTAGGGGAACACCGAGTTACTATTCAGGGGATGAACGTATCGAGAGACTCCCTGAGCTGACGGACAAATCTTCTAGTGGTCTACACGGCTAGGTCTATGGCCCCTCAGGATCTGAGATCCCATAGGCTCCTCGCCACCACGTGCTCTTTTCTCAAGGCTGGGCGAACGGCTGTTCCTCTACTGGCCTAGTTGATCGTGATGTGGCTGGAGATCAACAGCTATTCGTTGAATTGGAATCGCCATGAAAGTTGCCATTGTTCACGACTGGCTGACCGGGATGCGGGGCGGCGAGCGCTGCCTGGAGGCGTTCTGCGAGCTGTTTCCGGAGGCCGATCTCTATACGCTATTGCACCTTCAAGGCAGCGTGTCTCCCATCATCGAGCGCCATCGAATCACGACCAGTTTCATTCAGTCGATGCCGCTGGCGGCGCGATACTACCGGTACTATCTTCCGTTGTTTCCGTTGGCCATTGAGCGGTTGCAGCTGGAGTCCTACGATCTGATCCTGAGTTCGAGCCATTGCGCGGCCAAGGGCATCCGACCGCCGGCGGGTGCGAAACATCTCTGCTATATCCATGCGCCCATGCGGTATGTGTGGGATCAGTTCGACAATTATGCCGGCGGCGGGCGATCGGGACTCGTGGCACGACTGGGGATGGGGGTGTTCCGCGAGCGGTTGCAGGCCTGGGATGTGGCATCCGCCGCGCGAGTGGATGAGTTCGTGGCCAACTCCCATAACATCGCCGCCAAGGTGCAGCGGTACTATGGACGGCCGGCGGCCGTCGTGCATCCGCCGGTGGATTGGCACGCATTTGAAGCCGCGCAACAATCCGAAGACTTCTATCTCATGGTCACGGCATTTGCTCCGTATAAACGGGTTGATCTCGCCATTCAGGCGTGTAATCTTATGAAGCGGCGATTGAAGATCATCGGCAAGGGGCAAGAAGAGTCGAGGTTGCGAACGTTAGCCGGTCCGACGATCGAGTGTCTTGGGTGGCAACCGGATGATGTGGTGCGGGATCACTATGCACGGTGCCAAGCTCTCATCTTTCCCGGAGAGGAAGATTTTGGTATTGTCCCGCTCGAGGCCATGGCCTGCGGAAAACCGGTGATTGCGTTCGGCCGAGGCGGCGCCCTGGAGACGGTATCTCCCCTGGCCGCAGGGGTGTCAGGGGAGGAGGGGGGATCGTCGCGAGTCGCTCATGCGGATACGAACCCTCCCGGCCATGTCGCGACCGGCGTGTTTTTTTTCGAGCAGACCACCGCGTCGCTCGTAGAGGCACTGGAGGCGTTTGAACATCACCGCGCCGAGTTCGATCCGCAGTCGATTCGCACGCACGTGGCCGTCTTCGACCGCCGGCTGTTCAAGGAGCGCATAAAAGCCTTCGCGATGAGGGCGCTCACCGGTACGGCTTCATAGGGGGAGCATGCTCAAACGCCACTCCCAATTTCTCAAAAGTCTGTTGGTCTGTATCGACCTCGGGCTGATCTGCGCCTGCTGGGTCGGTGCCTACTACCTGCGTTTCTCCGAGATTGTGGAGCCTGTCACCAAGGGTATTCCTCCTCTCCGGATCTATCTGCTGTTGCTGGTGCCGATCATCGCCGTATGGGGCATGTCGTTCCAGGCCTTCGACCTCTATCGGCCGCGGCGGATGGGGACGCGGTTATCGGAGTTTCTCGATGTGGCGAAGGCGAATACGCTGTCGGTGCTGATCCTTGTGGCGCTCACGTTTTTCTTGCGGCAGTATGAATACTCCCGGCTCGTGTTGCTCTTTTTCTGGCTCTTGAATCTCGTCGTGCTGGGATTTTCGAGGGTCTTGTTCAGGGAAGTGCTGCGATTCCTCCGTCGGCAGGGCTACAACCAGCGTCATGCGCTGGTGATCGGCACCAGCCGCTTGGGGCGCCGCGTGGTGGATGCGCTCGCTCAGCATCCGGAGCTGGGGGTGAAGGTCAATGGGTTTTTAAGCGCCGATGCCCGGAAGATCGGTGAGCGGATCGATGGGGTGCCGGTGGTCGGGCAGTACGATGATCTTCAGGCGCGTGTCCAGTCCGGCGTCGATATCGTGTTTGTCTGTCTGCCGCCGGAGGATGAGCGGTGGGCTGAGAAAATGTTCGCGTTCCTGGCCACCACCATGGTGGAGGTGAAAGTCTTACCCGCCATGTATGAATTTGTAAGTCTGCGGGCGGAAGCCGAGATGTTCGAAGGGCTCCCGCTCATCACGTTACAAGGGTCGCCGCTGCACGGATGGAACCTGGTGGTCAAACGGATGTTGGATGTGGTCGGTGCCTCGGCCGCCCTGATCTTGTTTGCGCCGGTGTTCTGCGCGGCGGCGGTTCTGGTGAAACTCACCTCTCCTGGTCCGATCTTCTTCCGGCAGCTTCGCATGGGGTTGGACGGGCAGGCCTTCGAAATGTTGAAGTTCCGCTCCATGAAACCGGATGCAGAGTTGGAAACCGGTCCGGTCTGGACGCAACCCAACGACGATCGCCGGACACCGATCGGCGCGTTCCTGCGGCGAACGAGTCTGGACGAATTGCCGCAATTCTGGAACGTCTTGCGCGGGGAAATGAGCATCGTCGGTCCCAGGCCGGAGCGGCCTGAGTTCATTGCGCGGTTTCGTGAGACGTTGCCGCAGTATATGCTGCGGCATAAGATGAAAGCCGGAATTACCGGGTGGGCGCAAATCAACGGCTGGCGTGGCAACACGTCGCTGGAGAAACGGATTGAACACGATTTGTACTACATCGAGCATTGGTCGATTTGGTTCGATTGTAAGATTATGCTGCTCACGTTGTGGCGAGGATTTATCCACCGGCATGCCTACTGATCGTGGTGGCCGCCGTCCGGCACCGGCCGCTCCTCCATGGGGAGTTTTCTTGAGTTTCGATCAATGACTTGTTAACATCGCCTCAGTCGAAAGCCTCTGCATGCCCAGCATACAACGCCGCACAACACACACCGCGAAGTCGCGTGCTTCTCTGCAACGGACCCTCCGGGGGATTCGACTCTTTGCAACGGATGTCGACGGCGTCTTGACTGACGCCGGCATGTACTACTCCGAATCCGGCGACGAATGGAAAAAGTTCAATACGCATGACGGGATGGGGATTAAGCTCCTGCAGAAGGTCGGCCTTGTGACGGCGATCATCACGCAAGAGTCGACCAAAATCGTGATGCGCCGTGCGCAAAACCTGACGATCCCTGAAGTGCATCAGGGCGTATACGACAATCTGGCCGTGCTCAAGGAGCTGGTGGCGCGACATGGTTTTTCTCTGGATCAAGTCGCCTATATCGGTGATGATGTGAACGATCTGCAGGCCCTTGGCGCCGTCGGGTTTTCAGCGGCGCCGGCCGATGGGATGCCGCCGGTTCTGAAAACGGTGCGGTACGTGTGCAAGAAAAAGGGCGGAGAAGGTGCCGTCCGGGAAGTGGCCGATCTCATTTTGGCGGCTCAACAGCCACGTTAAGCCGCTCACACTCACGTGAAGCCGAAGGTGAAGGGCGCTCCATGGATATGATGGAACATCTCTATCCGGTCATTTTGGCCGGCGGCAGCGGCACCCGCTTCTGGCCGTTAAGTAGGCATCTCTATCCGAAGCAATTGCTGCGGATCATCGGCAATGAGACGCTGATTCAACAGACGATGCGGCGTGTCCTCTCCTGCGCGAAGCCCGAGCAGGTCATCATCTCCACCAATCCCGGGCAGGCGGATTCGATTCGTGTGCAGTTGGGAGAGTGGAAGACTCAGTTGCGAGACAATTACGTGGTCGAACCGGTCGGTCGCAACACCGCCCCGGCCATCGCATTGGTGGCCGCCGAGCTGTTGTTGCGCGATCCACATGCGATGATGCTGGTTCTGCCGGCAGATCATGGGGTGACGGGGGAGCCGGCGTTCAAGGCGGCGGTGGCATTGGGTGTGCAACTGGCAGCCCAGGGGCATCTGGTGACGTTCGGCATCAAGCCGACTAGGCCGGAGACGGGATATGGGTATATTCAGCCCAATCGACGAAAATCGCTGGCTAAGAAGGGACGGCTGACGGGCCATCCGGTGGCGCGTTTTGTCGAGAAACCGAATCGGACCAAAGCCGCGCAGTATCTCAAGAACGGCAATTTCTACTGGAACAGTGGGATGTTTCTCTGGAAGGCGGCCACCATTCTCGAGGAAATTCAGACGCACCAGCCGCAGTTGGCCAAGGCGATTCAGCGTGTCCATGCCCTGATGGCATCGGGCGCTGAGCCGGGAATGGTCGAGGCCGCATATAAGAAGGTGCCCTCGGTGTCGATCGATAACGGCGTGATGGAGCTGTCGGCCAATGCAGCGATGATTCCGGTCGGATTCGGATGGTCGGATGTGGGCAATTGGAGCAGCCTCGAAGAAGTGGCTCCACGCGATAAGGCCGGCAACGTCGTCAGTGGGCGCGTCGTGGATATGGACAGCACCAACTCCGTTCTCTATGCCGATCGCCGGGTCGTCGCGACGATCGGACTCTCCGACATGGTGGTGGTTGATACGCCCGACGCCACGTTGATCTGTCCGAAGTCGCGCTCACAAGACGTGAAGCAGATGGTCGAGATTCTCAAGCAGCAGGGCGCGCCCGAGCATCTGGAGCACGTGACCGTGTTTCGTCCATGGGGATCCTACACGGTCTTGGAAGAAGGGCTTGGATATAAGGTCAAGCGTGTGACGGTGAATCCGGGAGGGCGGCTGTCGCTCCAACTCCACCACAAGCGCAGTGATCATTGGGTGGTGATCGCCGGGACCGCGCGGGTGACGAGAGGCGAAGAGCTCCTGGATCTCCGCGTGGGGCAGAGCACGGCGATCCCTGTCGAGACACCCCATCGTCTGGAAAATCTAGGCACGGAGACGCTCCATATTATTGAAGTCCAAAACGGCCCCTATCTCGGGGAAGATGACATCGTGCGGTTTCAGGACGACTATGGCCGGACGTCTACACGGTGACGTGTGAGTGGGGCCTGTGTGCCCTACCTGCCGCGACCAATCAGCAGATCACCACATCGAACCTCGTACCCGGAGTAATGCATGGCGCTGTTTCGCGAATATGATCTCAGGGGCATTGTCGGAGAAGAACTCACGGAAGCCATTGCCGAGCAGGTGGGCCGTGCCTACGCCACCATGGCGCGTGAGCAGGGGGCGGTGCGAATCAGCTTGGGGCGTGATGGGCGATTGAGCTCGCCCGGGTTGCAGGAGGCGTTGCTTCGAGGTTTGCTCGCCGGCGGGCTGGATGTGGTGGATTTGGGGCTCTGCGCCTCGCCGCTCCTCTACTTCTCGTTGTTCACCTTGCCGGTGGACGGCGGCATCATGATCACCGGCAGCCACAATGCGGCCGAGTACAATGGCTTTAAGATCTGCATCGGAAAAGAAGCGATTCACGGTGAAGAGATTCAGCGGTTGCGGCGTGTTATGGAAGCCGGTCGATTCTCCGCCGGTTCCGGGCGCCTCTCCTCTCACCCCATCATCCCGGACTACTTACAGCATCTCAAAACGAACTTTGCCGGCGTGCGGGCCGACCATCTCCACGTCGTGATCGATTGCGGCAATGGTGCGGCGTCGTTGGTCGCCAAGCAGGCGCTTGAGCAAATGGGTTGCCGTGTGACCGGCCTCTATGACGAGTTGGATGGGCGATTCCCCAACCACCATCCTGATCCCACCGTGGTGGAAAATCTGCAGGACCTGATCACAACGGTGCGTGAGCAGAAGGCCGATGTCGGCATCGGGTATGACGGCGATGCCGACCGGATCGGCGCGGTCGATGAGCGGGGAGAGATCCTATGGGGGGACCGTCTTATGATCGTCTACGCGCGGGATATCCTGACCCAGCGCCCGGGCACCACATTTATCTCCGAGGTCAAGGCCTCGCAATGTTTGTATGACGACATTGCCGCGAAGGGCGGCCGTCCGATCATGTGGAAAACCGGCCATTCGCTGATGAAGGCCAAGCTCAAGGCGGAGTCGGCGGTTCTCGCCGGCGAAATGTCCGGTCATATGTTTTTTGCCGATCGGTATTTCGGGTTCGACGATGCCATCTATGCGTCTTGTCGATTGGTTGAGATTCTGGCCAAGACCAGGCAGTCTCTCTCCAGTCTTGTGGCCGACCTTCCTCAGACGACGGTCACGCCGGAGATTCGCGTCGATTGCCCCGACACGCTGAAATTCCAGTTGGTCGATCAGGTGCGCACGCAATTAACGACCTATCTCAATGACGGCAAGCCGGTCGGGGCCTCGAATCTTCGTCTGCGCGAGTTGGTGACGATTGACGGGGTGCGTGCGATTTTCGAAGACGGCTGGGGGTTGATTCGAGCCTCCAATACTCAGCCTGCGCTGGTCCTCCGGTTTGAGGCCCCGTCGCCGGCCCGACTGGATGTGATTCGTGCGACCATTGAAACCGAGCTTGCGCAGGCCAGACGTGTGCTGTCGGCGTAACGTGCCGCTCCTTCCTGCCTGGTTCCATCCGGTGTGGCTGCTCATCGCTCTCATTCTGACGACAGTCCTTCATTCAAGCCCGTCTCCTTCCCACGCGACCATAGATGGGCAGGTCCTCGCTTCTGCTCCGCTTCCGTTTGCGAACGGCGAGCGGCTGTCCTATGACGTGACCTGGTTGGGGCTGCGCGCGGGACTTGCGACTATGGTGGTGCAGGGAACGCTGGGCGAGGGGGGGCGTCAGCAACTCACCCTGGCCATGACCGCCCGATCAAGTCCGACCGTCACGAAGTTCTATCCTGTCGATAATCGGGGCGTGTCCATCGTCGACCTCGACTCGTTCCTCCCCAGGCACATGACGTTTGCCCGTCGGGAGGGCAAGCGGTTCAATGATTTCGACTATACGTTTCGGCACGCTGAAGGGCTGGTGACCGCCGTCAAGGATGGGAAAACCGACGAACTGCCGATTCCTCCCGATGCGCAGGACGCCATGTCTTGTCTCTATTACGTACGCAAGGTGCTGCCGTTTGTGCCCGGGGCTTCGCTGGCGATGACCGTGCATCACGATAAGAAGAACTATAAGATGGAGGTCAGGGTCGAAGCCCTTGAAACCGTCGAGGGGGTATGGGGGAAGCGGCAGACGGTCCGGGTGGTGGTCATCATGCCGTTTCAGGGGATTTTCCTGAACGAAGGCAATATTCGTGTCTGGTTCACCAATGATGAGCATCGGATACCCGTCAGAATGAAGGCCAAGGTCGTGGTCGGGTCGATCGTGGCCGAATTGACCGATGGGTACGGACCGGCGTCACCCTCCTGATATCCCCGCCTTGGTTTGCTCGTCCGGACGAAAACCGCTATACTCACGCCAAGTTCGTGGGGAGGGCTTCGGCTCTGTCCGAGGCCCTCTTCATTTTGACTTGTCGTCGTCCGCTCCACGAGGATTCCTACGCATGGCAAAATTCCCCATTACATTAAGCCGCTTTATTATTGAACAACAGGCCGCGCATCCCGAAGCGACCGGCGAATTCTCTGTGCTGCTGACCCAAATCGGTCTCGTCGGCAAAATGATTGCGCATGACTTACGCAGGGCCGGATTGAACCAGATCCTGGGCACCACCGGAGAGACGAATATTCAGGGCGAGGTGGTCAAGAAACTCGATCAGATCGCGAATGATACCTTTGTTCGCGTGTTCGAACAGAGCGGGCTCGTGTGTGTTCTGGCTTCTGAAGAGATGGAACAACCCCTGAAAATGGTTCACGAGGGTGCAAAGTACATGCTCTTGGTCGATCCGCTGGACGGATCCTCCAATACCGACGTCAATATGCCATTGGGCGCAATTTTCTCCATCCGCCGGTCGCAGGTGGGGGCGCGCCGGGGGGTCGAAGACGAGTTGCTTCAAAAAGGAACTCAGCAGATCGCCGCTGGGTACGTGTTGTATGGGGCGAGCACGATGCTCGTATTCACCGTCGGGCAGGGGGTGCATGGCTTCACGCTCGAACCATCCATCGGTGAATATCTCCTGTCGAATGAGAACATTCGAATTCCTAAAAAGGGCAAGGTCTATTCAGTCAATGAAGGGAACTACCACCGCTGGCCCGCCGGCACACAGAAATATCTCGATTCTCTGAAAGTGCAGGATAAGGCGACCGGGCGTCCCTATAGCGGTCGGTACAGCGGGTGTTTGGGCGCGGATGTGCATCGCATCCTCTTGGGTGGCGGCATCTATTTGTATCCGGGCGAGACGGCCAAGCCGGAGGGAAAACTGCGCTTGATGTACGAGGGGAATCCGCTTGCCATGGTCGTGGAGCAGGCTGGCGGCAGCGCGACGACGGGGATGACGCGTATTCTCGATGTGGAACCGAAGACCCTCCATCAGAGGGTGCCATTGATCATCGGGAGTGCCGAGGATGTCGGCCAGGCGGAAGCCTACATACAAGGACGTGCGTAACGAGTCATGTGACAGACGTTTGTTGGGAGGATGATTATGAGCAATCGGGTCCAGGAAATCCTGAGCTGGTACGAGAGTGACAATGCAGGGACGAAGACGAACATCGCCCGCCTGCTGAATCATGGCAAGCTGGCGGGTACGGGGAAATTGGTGATTCTGCCGGTGGATCAGGGGTTCGAGCATGGGCCGGCCAGAAGTTTTGCCCCCAATGCCGGCGGCTACAATCCGCATTACCATTTTCAATTGGGGCTGGATGCCGGGTGCAACGCGTACGCGGCGCCCCTCGGGTTCATTGAGGCCGGGGCGAGCCATTTTGCCGGGCGGATTCCACTCATCCTCAAACTCAACAGCCACGATACGCTCCATGACGAGAAGGATCCGATGCCGTCCGTGACGGGCAGCGTGCGGGATGCCTTGCGGCTGGGTTGTTCGGCGGTCGGGTTTACGATCTATCCGGGCTCGTCTCATTGCAACGCGATGTATGAGCAGTTGCGGGCGATTGCGGAAGAAGCCAAGAGCTGCGGGCTGGCCGTCGTGGTCTGGTCCTACCCGCGTGGGTAAGGATTGAGCAAGGAAGGTGAAACGGCCCTCGACGTGGTCGCCTACGCCGCGCAGATTGCCGCGCAATTGGGCGCCCATATCATTAAGGTCAAACTACCCACGGCCCATTTGGAGCAAGCGGCGGCGTAGAAAGTGTATGAGGCCGAGAAGGTGCCGATCGGGACGTTGGCGGAGCGGGTCAAACATATCGTGCAGAGTTCGTTCGATGGACGCCGGATCGTCATCTTCTCCGGCGGCGCCAAGAGCGATGAGAAAACGGTGTTTGACGAAGTGCGCGCAATTCGTGACGGCGGCGGATTCGGATCCATCATCGGCCGGAATTCTTTCCAGCGTCCTAAAGCCGAGGCTGTGAAGTTCTTGAACACCATCATGGGGTTGTATGCCGGGGAAAAGCCGTAAGCGGCTGCCCTTTCGACTGGGAGCACGATGAACGACTTTCGTATTCCTTCAGAGCAGCCCCCCGCGAGACGTGCCTGGATCGTCCCAGGACTCCTCGTGATTGCAGGAGTCCTGATCGGAGTCATCCTGACCTCCGATCTCGGGTGGCTGCCGACCGGGCATGCGGTTCCTGAACCGAGTCCTGCTCCCGTCGCAACGCCGGTCTCCACGGCCGTGCAGCCTACGCTGCCCGGTGCGGGTGGCCAGAGTTTTGTCGATGTCGCCAAAGTCGTCAAACCGGCCGTCGTGAACATTTTTGCGACACGAAACGGATCGAACGAGGAAGGGAAGGGCACTCCGTTCGACGATCCGTTTTTTAGACGGTTTTTCGGCGAAGAATGGATGAAGCGGTTCGAAGCGCCGAAGGAACGCAAGGAACGAGGGTTGGGATCCGGCGTCATCGTCGATTCGAACGGCCTCATCATCACCAACAATCACGTGGTCAACAAGGCCGATGAGATCAAGGTGTTCCTGTCCGATAAGCGAGAGTTCAAGGCCAAGCTGGTCGGAACGGATGCCAAGACCGACGTCGCCGTGCTGAAAATCGAAACCAGTGGACTGCCGACCGTGGCTTGGGCTGATTCCGACAAGCTTGAGGTCGGTGAATTTGTTCTCGCCGTCGGCAACCCGTTCGGGTTGACCCAGACGGTCACGTTGGGAATCGTCAGTGCCCTCGGCCGAGCGGCTGGGATCGCCGAATACGAAGATTTCATTCAGACCGATGCGGCGATCAATCCGGGGAATTCCGGCGGTGCCTTGGTGAATGTGCGCGGCGAACTGGTCGGCATCAACACGGCCATCTATAGCCAAAGCGGCGGGAACATGGGAATCGGGTTTGCCGTTCCGAGCAACATGGCCCATTCGATCATGGACCAGTTGATCCAGCATGGGAAAGTCGTGCGAGGGTGGTTGGGGGTCTCGATTCAGGAGCTCACACCCGAATTGTCTTCCCAGTTCGGCGTGCCGAAAGATGTGAAAGGCGTTCTTGTCAGCGACATCATGGATGACAGCCCTGCCAAGAAAGCCGGGTTTGAGCGTGGGGATGTCATTGTCGATTACGATGGCAAACCGATGGATTCGCCGGCCCACCTGCGGAACGCCGTCGCCCAGACGGTGGTAGGGAAAAAGGTGACGATCAAGATCATCCGCGAAAAAAAGCCGAAGTCCATCGAGTTGAGTATTGCCGAGCAGCCGAAGAACCTGGCGCAAGCCGGAGTGGAGGAAGGGGCGGAATCGGTGGCTCCCGCGGGATTACTCGCCGATATCGAGGTGAGAGAGCTGAATACGGAATTGGCCGGACGTTACGGATTAAAGTCCAGTGATCACGGCGTCATCATCGTCAGGGTGAAGCCGGGGAGTCCTGCAGAAGAGGCCGGTGTGCGCGAAGGCGACCTTGTCCTGGAGGTGAATCGCAAAGCAG
>JACOEF010000853.1 GCA_024998705.1 Nitrospira sp. | reverse complement strand
CGAAGCCAATGGTAGGAGGAAGAACTGTCATGCGTGAACCGGCTGTTTCTATCGACTCTGCTCCTGCCCGCCATATGCCATCAGCTCTTGTTGCCGAACGAGATACGCTTCACGAGAGACGAGCGACGATCCCTAGTCCCCAGTCCCCTAGGCATCCACCAGCCGCTTTTGCCCGTAAAAACGGGGGTGAATAACGGGGCGGAAAAGAGTATTCTGCGGGCAATCTGCGCCAGAATAAAACAAGCCTGAGCTGATTGATGCCCACGCCGGAAGAGAACGCCCGCCAGAAAATCGACGCGATGCTGGTCAATGCGGGCTGGGTCGTCCAGGACTACAGGCAGGCACAAATCCACGCAGGCAGGGGAGTCGTCTTACGAAACTTCCCTCTCACCAGCGGTCACGGGTTCGCCGATTACCTGCTCTACATCGATGGCAAAGCGGCTGGAATAGTTGAAGCCAAGAAAGAGGGCTTCACCCTGACGGGTGTGGAGGTGCAATCAGAGAAGTACAGCAAGGGCCTTCCGCAAGATCTTCCGTCCATCACGCGTCCGCTGCCGTTTCTTTACCAAACTACCGGCGTGGAAACACGGTTCACGTACGGCCTCGATCCCCAGCCGCGCAGCCGCTCTGTATTCAGCTTCCATAGGCCCGAGACGCTGGCCGCCATGATCCCGCAGCACCGCGAAGTTCCCAGAGAGCTGCACGGCGCATCCCTCGCAGCAGAAGCAGCGCCGACGCTTCGCGGACGCCTGGGAACACTGCCACCCCTGAGCACCCATGGCCTCTGGCCTGCGCAGGTCATCGCCATCAACAATCTCGAAAAATCGCTGGCTCAGGATCGCCCGCGCGCCCTCATCCAAATGGCTACTGGCAGCGGCAAGACCTTCACTGCCATCAACTTCATCTACCGCCTCATCAAGTTCGGCGGGGCCAAGCGCGTGCTCTTCCTCGTCGATCGGGGCAACCTTGGCGACCAGACGCTCAAGGAATTCCAGCAGTACGTCTCGCCGTACAACAACTTCAAGTTCACCGAAGAGTTCATCGTCCAGCGGCCGGCAGGCAATACGCTTGATACCACCGCGCGGGTCTGCATCAGCACCATCCAGCGCATGTATTCTATGCTCAAGGGGCGGGAGCTATCGGACGAGGACGAAGAGGCTTCTGTCTCCGGTCTCGAACGGCTGTTCAAGAAACCGGAGCCGCTGGACTACAACCCGGCCATTCCGATTGAGACCTTCGACATCATCGTCACCGACGAATGCCACCGGTCCATCTACAACCTCTGGGCGCAGGTGCTGGAATACTTCGATGCCCACCTCATCGGCCTCACCGCCACGCCCAACAAGCAGACCTTCGGCTTCTTTAATCAAAACCTT
>JACOEF010000216.1 GCA_024998705.1 Nitrospira sp. | reverse complement strand
TGTGAATGAGTTGCGCGAGACCGGGGACCGGCGCATCGATGATCTCGTCGCCAAGGATGACGGCAAATGGTTCATCGCCGATCAGATGTTGGGCGCAGAGCACGGCATGCCCGAGTCCCATGGCTTCCGGCTGGCGGACGTAGCAGAAGTTCGCGAGATTCGAAATGTGCCGCATCTGGTTGAGCACTTGCCCTTTGCCGCTGCCCTTGAGATTTTCTTCCAGCTCCAGCGACCGGTCAAAGTGGTCTTCGATTGCGCGCTTACCGCGGCCGGTGATGACGATGATGTCTTCGATGCCGGACGCAACGGCTTCCTCCACGACATACTGAATGAGCGGTTTGTCGACCAGCGGCAGCATCTCTTTCGGAGACGCTTTGGTGGCGGGAAGAAAGCGTGTACCCAGTCCGGCAGCAGGAATAATCGCCTTACGTACATCTGTTCTAGTCATAGGGGGGATAGTATGTGAAGGGGTAAGTGAAGTCAAGATTTCCTCCGGTCTTTTCAGGCGCTGCCGATGCGTCGTGGCGCGGGGAAACTCCTTTACATTGAAAAAGGTGGTCAATATAATTCGAGAGTTTTTCTGCACATGTGCGGTGGTGCTGCAACGAAAGCGGCGCATCGGTGATGGTCACGACAACAGTTCGTGGGTGGCTGCGCAGGGCCGGTCGGCCGCGTGTGCGCGGCTCGACACGGAACGCGACGGTTTCCTATCTCGAAGGCCAGGACAACCAGTGCGTGCATTCCCAGGTGGTACGGAAGGATTGCGGTGACCAAGTCGGGAGGCAGGCGGTGGAGGCTGATTTTCATTCTCGCGCTGGTGATGTTCTCCACGTGTGGTGTGGGGGAATTCCTCTACGCGCAGGACGGCGTGCCCACGGTGACGTCGGTCACCATTCGCGGGCAGAAACGGATCGAACTCCAGGCGATTGAGGGGCGTCTCACGCTCAAGGCTCACGATCGTTTTACCGCTGATGCGCTCCGGGAGCAGGTCAAAATCCTCTACGGCACGGGGTACTTCGAAGACGTCCAGGTTGAGACGGAGCCGGGCGCGGGCGGTGTGTCGGTGGGCTTTATCGTGCGGGAGAAACCGTTCATTACCGAGATCGTCTTCGACGGCAACGAGGAATTGAGCGACGATAAGCTCAAAGAGAAGATCACGATCAAGAGCCAGACGTTTCTCGATCAACAGCAAGCCAAAGAGAGTGCGGAGAAAATCCGGCTCGCCTATCAGGAAGACGGGTTCTTCAATTGCCAGGTCATTCCTGTGATTCAGGCGGTGGATGAGGACCGGAAGCGCCTGACGTACTTCGTGAAGGAAGGCACCAAGGCCAAAGTGCGACGCATCAATTTCGAAGGCATGCGGGCTGTCACCAAGGAAGAAATGTTCAAGGTGACGGCGACCCGCGAATGGATTCCTTGGTACGGGCTTATCACACAGATGAAGGTGCCGTCGTTGCTGTCCGATGCCGGCGTGTTGAAACGCGAGGAGCTTGGGAACGATATTGAGCGCATGCGGGAAGTCTATTTGAACAAGGGCTACCTGAACGTGCAGATCAGCCAGCCCACGCTGGAATTGACCGACGATAAGAAATGGTTCGAAATCGGCTATTCGATCGTAGAGGGTGAGCCGTTCATCGTGGAGGAAGTCGGGTTTCGCGGGAACACGGTGTTCGAGGACCATGAATTGCGCGAAGGCTTGAATATTCGGGCTGGCGAGATTTTTCAACGAGCCAAAATCCGGGGTGAAATCACCCGCATCACGGACCTGTACGGCGCGAAGGGCTATGTGTTTGCCGATGTCGTGCCGAACGTCACGCCCGACAACAATGCGCGCACGGCGACGATTCTCCTCAACGTGAAGGAGGGGGAGATGATGCGGATCCGGGAGATTCACGTCACCGGGAACGACAAGACCCGGGACAACGTGGTGCGCCGGGAACTGCGCCTGGATGAGCAGGACGTGATCGATACGCTGGCGTTGAAGCGCAGTTTTCAACGCTTGAACAATCTGAACTTTTTTGAAACGGTGGAAATTCTGCCGCAGCAGGTCGACGTTGATAAGGTAGATCTCAATGTCAAGGTGAAGGAGAAGCCGACCGGCCAGTTCAGCATCGGCGGCGGATTCATCACCTTGGACAAGTTGGTCGCGATCGCGGATATCACCGAAGGCAATCTTGGCGGGAACGGGTGGTTGGGGCGTATCCGCGGGCAGTTGGGCCAGCAGCGATCGTTGGGTTTGGTGACGTTCAGGAACCCGTACGTCAACGATTCCTACAACGCGTTGCAGTTGGATATTTACCGATCGATGACCAACTACATTTCCTACTTCGAGTCCAAGTCGGGTGCAAGCGCAACCTGGAGCCGGTGGTTGTCGGAATATGTCAACGCCAGCGTCAGCATGTTCGCCGAGCAGTTGAAGTACAGCGATCCCGAAGCCGGGTTATGTCCGGATTTTATTCCGCTTATCTGTCGCCAGCTCGGCACACAGTCGTCGACGGGGTTTCGCACCTCGATCTTTCGCGACACGCGTGACTATTACCTGGATCCGCGCACCGGATGGCGCTTCAGTCTCGGGGTCGACTACGGCACGCCCGCGCTGGGTGGCAGTAATCACTTCTTTAAGTATTACGCGGACGTCATCAAGTACACACCGTTGATTTATGATACGAGGTTCTCGGTGCACGTTCGGTACGGTTCGACGGAGGGAATCGGGGGCCGGCCCATTCCTCTGACCGAGCGGTTCTTCGTCGGTGGTATCAACACCATGCGCGGATTTGTCTTCGGTCGCGCGGGTCCTGTGACGCCGAACGGATCGTTGTTGGGGTCCGCCAAAGAACTCATCTTTAATAACGATTTTATTTTCACCATTTCGTCCGAAGCGAAGCTGAACGGGGTGTTCTTCTTCGATTACGGAAACGGATTCGACGACAACGAGCCGGTTCAGTTTAACAAACTGCGGAGCGCGGTCGGGTTCGAAGCCAGGTGGATTTCTCCGTTCGGCCCTTTGCGAGCCGCCTATGGAATCAACCTTGATCCACGGCCGAATGAGCGCATGGGCGTGTTAGAGTTTACGATCGGGTCGTTGTTCTAGTCGTAGGGGGTGTGTGTCGGTGTCTCAGAAAGGAATCGCCGGAATGTATGGATGCGTAGGCCGCAGTGGATCGAGGGGCGCCGGTTGGGTTGGATCGTGCCTGGTGGTCGTGGCCGTGACGGTGCTACTCGGCGGGGGCCGGTTCGGCCAATCGACGGTGCCGACCTCGATGCGTCTCGGCGTGGTGGATCCTCAGCGGGTCTTGGGGGAGACCAATGCCGGGAAGAAGGCGAAGGAAATGCTCGCCACCTTTGCGAAGAACCGGCAGGCGTTGATCGAGTTGGAAGAAAAAGAGTTGCGGCGGATGGAAGAAGACTTCGTGAAGCAGGGCAGTGTGTTGAGCGCCAACGCCAAGCGCGAACGGGAGGAACAATTCCGTCGGCGTATGTCCGAGTACCAGCAGAAGGTGACCGACCTCAATCGTGAGGTCCAGGACAAGCAGAAAGAAGTGCTGGACGGGTTCCGCGAAAAGATTGAAGCCTTATCGGGCAAGGTGGCCAAGCGGTTGGAGCTGCAGGCCGTGTTCGACCGCGGGCGCGGCGGGCCCACGCTCTATTTCGACGAGGCGGTGGATGTGTCGTCGCAGTTGATCGAAGAATTTAATAAAACGTATCCATGATGAGGGGGCCCATGAACGTACGTACTTGGATCGTAGCAGGGATGATGCAGGTGTTGTTGGCATGGTTGGCGCAGCCTGTCCAGGCTGCGGACCGTATCAAGGTTGCGATGATGGACCAGCAACAGGTCGTCGAGCGGAGCGTGGCCGGGAAACGCGCACTCGAGGATCTGAAGAGTTATTCCACGACGCGCCAGAAAATCATCGATTCCGACGACCAGGAATTGAAGGAACTTGAGAAGGGGCTTCAAGACGCCTCGCTCTCCGAAGAGGCGCGCAAGGAGAAGCAGGAGCAATTCAGGGCGAAGCTGGAGGCCTATCAGCGCCGGATTCAAGACTTCAATCGTGAGGTGCAGGAAAAGCAGAAGGGCATGGTCCAGGATTTTGCGCAGCGCATCCATGCGGCGGTATCGGCGGTGGCCCAGAAAGAAGGGTATACCGCCGTCATCGACCGGGGGAGTGAAGCCTCGGTCAAGATCGTCATCTATGGGCACTCGTCGATCGATCTCACGGAGCAGATCGTCAAAGAGTTCGATCGCCAGAATAAGTAGTCGGGAGTCGTAATCGACTACGCAACACAGGAGGCGGGGCTGATGTCAGTGATGGACAACGTTGAGATTCAATCAATCCTTCCGCACCGGTATCCGTTTTTGCTGGTCGATCGTATTCAAGAGCTTGATCCGGACCGCCGGATCGTCGGCCTCAAGAATGTGACGATCAATGAGCCGTTTTTTCAGGGGCATTTTCCGGGTCGTCCGGTGATGCCGGGCGTCTTGATCCTGGAGGCGCTGGCGCAGGTCGGCGGGGTGCTGGCGTTTAAGTCGCTGGGACCGGCCGGCCGGCCGGTCGTGTATTTGACCGGCATCGACGGGGCGAAATTCAGGAAACCGGTGGTTCCGGGCGACATTCTCCGATTGGAAGTGGATGTGCTGAAGAAGCGCGCGCCGTTCTGGAAGATGCAGGGCCGAGCCTTCGTGGAGTCCGAACTGGTGTGTGAAGCGGAAGTGACGGCCATGGTGACGGATGAAAAGGCGGGTGGGGGCAAGTAGCCGGGGTTCCGTGTCGGCCGGTCGCGTGGCGTTGAACAGCATAGCAGTCGATGGTGAGGAGGTTTTGAGTGAACATACATCCGACCGCGGTGGTCCATCCCAAAGCGGTGCTTGCAGACGATGTGGAGGTGGGCGCCTATTCCGTTATCGGTGAACACGTCAGGATCGGTGCGGGCACCCGAGTTTCGTCCCATGTCTGTGTCGACGGCTGGACCGACATCGGAGAGCGGTGCGAATTGCATCCCTTTGTGTCGGTCGGCGGACCGCCGCAACATATGCAGTACAAAGGGGAGCCGACGAAGGTTGTGATCGGCCACGACAATATCTTGCGCGAGTACGTGACAGTCAATCGGGCGACGGTGCAGGGCGGCGGAGTGACCAGTATCGGCGACTCCAATTTTCTGATGGCCTATGTCCATGTCGCGCACGATTGCCACCTGGGCAATCATCTCATTCTCGCGAATGCGGCGAGTTTGGCCGGGCATATTACGATCGGCGACCACGCCATCATCGGCGGACTGTCGGGCATCCACCAGTTCGTGCGGATCGGCGCCTATGCGATGGTCGGCGGGTGCTGCGCGCTTGGCCAGGATCTGCCGCCGTTCATGCGGGCCGCCGGCGGGTATCGCGCCCGTATGTACGGGTTGAACTCCATCGGCCTGCGGCGACATGGCTTCTCTTCCGAGCGCATCGCAGCGCTGAAGAAGTCCTATGAAGTCCTGTTTCGTTCCGGGCATCGGGTCGCAGAGGCCGTCAAGCTGGCGCGAGAGACCTTCGGGGCCAGCCAGGATGTGATGCAGGTCGCCGCGTTTATGGAAGGCACCAAACGAGGCATTTGCCGTTCGGTCGGTAAGGATCAAGAGGGCGAAGAGGAGTAGCGAGTGGGTGAGCAGGCGGCTGATGGCAAACACGCGTCCAATGGATTGCAGATTGGGCTGATCGCGGGCAATGGCCGGTTCCCGATCATTTTTGCCGACAATGCAAAGCGGCTGGGGTATTCCGTGTCCGCGGTGGCGCACGAGGGCGAAACCGATCCTGAACTCGCTCAGCACGTCGATCATATTCACTGGATCAAGATCGGGCAGTTCGGGAAATTAATTGAGGCCCTGAAGGGCGACGGCGTCCAGCGGGCGGTCATGCTGGGCGGCATTAAGAAGACGCACGTGTTTTCCACGGTCCGGCCGGATTTTCGGGCCTTGGCCCTGGCTGCCAAACTGATTCATCTCAAGGATGATGACATTCTTCGCCGGGTCGCCGAGGAAATTGAGCAGGAAGGCATTCAGATTTGTGAATCCACGTTCGGGTTGGAAGGCATTCTCGTTGAGGACGGTACGTTGACGAGGCGAGAGCCCAGCAAGAAAGAATGGGAAGACATCCGGTATGGCTGGGATGTGGGGAAGCAGATCGGGGCGCTGGATATCGGGCAGTGCGTCGTGGTGAAAGATCGGGTGATCGTGGCCGTGGAAGCCGTGGAGGGCACGGACGGCGCGATTCGGCGCGGTGGGGAGCTGGCGCATGGCGGTGCGGTGGTGGTCAAACGCTGCAAGCCCCAGCAGGATCTCCGGTTCGATCTTCCCGCTGTCGGCCCGCGTACCATCGAGGTGATGGAGTCGGTGAAGGCATCGGTGTTGGCGTTGGAGGCGGGACGCGGGATTCTCTTGGACCGTGACGAAACGATCGCCAAGGCAAACCGCGCCGGTATCGCGATCGTCGGAATGACATGATGGCGTCCAGCATGGGAACCGGGGTGTGCCTCGTGAGACAGGACTCTGTGCGATGAAACAGCTTCGAGCCGGCGTAATCGGCGTCGGTCATCTGGGGCAGCACCATGCCCGGCATTATGCGACGCTCCCGGGCGCCACGCTGGTGGGCGTGTGCGATGCGTCACCGAACCGCGCTCAGTTGATTGCGGAACGGCATGGCGCGCAGGCCTGGACGGAACCGGGCGAGCTGTTGAAGCAGGTCGACATCGTCAGTGTCGTCGTTCCCACCTCCGCCCACTTTTCGACCACCAAGGCCTGTTTGGAAGCCGGCAAGCATGTGCTGGTTGAAAAACCGATTACCGCGACCTCGGCGGAAGCCCAGGAATTGGTGGCACTCGCGGCGCGGCGTGGGTGTGTGCTTCAAGTCGGACACAGCGAACGATTCAACCCGATCATGCAGCGCATGCGGCCGCACATTGAACGTCCCGCCTTTATCGAGTGTCATCGGTTGAGTGCCTTCGGCGAGCGGGGCACCGATGTCGACGTGGTCCTGGATCTGATGATTCACGACCTGGATCTCGTGTTGTCGTTCAATCCGGGGCCGGTCGAAGAGGTGCGGGCGGCCGGTGTGCCGGTGCTCTCGCCGAACATCGATATTGCGAATGCCCGTATTGCCTTTGCGAGCGGCTGTGTCGCAAACGTGACGGCCAGTCGCGTGTCGACCAGCAAGATGCGCCGCTTGCGTGTCTTCCAGCGCGATCGCTACGTCTCCATCGATTTTCAGGCCCGCCAGGCCATCGTCTCGCGCCGAGTACAAGTGCCCGGCGCCAAGCCGACGATCGACGTCGAATCCTACCAGGCCGGAGATGAGGAGCCATTGCGGCTCGAACTCGACTCCTTCATTCAGGCCGTGAAGACGAGAACCCGTCCTGTCGTGTCCGGTGAAGACGGGGCTGCGGCGCTCAATTTGGCGACCTTGGTGCTGGAGGCCATCAGCCGGTTTACGCAACGCCATTCCATGGAGGCCGCAGCGGCGGCGGCCTTTAGCCAAGAGAACGTGTAAGGGGATGACCTCTGTGCCGATCTGCGTGAGACGAGCAGCATGCCGCGCATCTTAATCGTCACCGGGGAGGCCTCCGGCGACCTCCATGGAGCCCACTTGGTGACTGCCCTCAAGGAGCTGTCTCCCGCCCTTCAGATTGTGGGCGTCGGCGGCGCGTCGATGCGAGCGGCCGGTGCCGAACTGGTCAAGGACATCCCTCAACTGGATGTGATGGGGCTGATTGGCCTCTCTGCCGTTAAGACCATGCTGCAGCGCATTGCGCGCATCCGGACACTGATCAAGGGCGAACGCTGGGACCTCGTCGTGTTAATCGACAACCCCGGGCTGAACTTTCATTTTGCGCGGGTCGCCAAAGGCTGCGGACTCAAGGTGCTGTACTACATCGCGCCGCAAGTGTGGGCCTGGCGGCGGGGGCGGATGCGCTGGATCCAGCAGCGCGTCGATCATGTGCTGGCGATTCTGCCGTTTGAAGAACCGCTGTACCGAAAGGCCGGTGTGCGGTGTACGTTTGTCGGCAATCCGCTGCTTGACGAAGTGGCGCCGTCGTATGATCGGGAGGCCTTGCGCCGGCAGTTCGGATTATCGGACGCCGGTCCGGTGATCGGTCTGTTCCCGGGCAGTCGAAAAGGAGAATTGATCGAGCATATCCCGTTGTTGCTGGAGACGGTGAGGCGACTGGCGGAACGGCATCCGGGCATTCAGTTTCTGCTGGCACAGGCGTCCTCGATTCACGATGAGTTTCTAGGCGATCTGTTGAAGCAGAGCCCGGTTCCCA
>JACOEF010000005.1 GCA_024998705.1 Nitrospira sp. | reverse complement strand
GGCTGGGGAGCGATCCGTGAATTGGTCGAGTTGCAAAAATCGTTGATCGGTTCGCTGAGCTAACCATGCAGATTGTGCTGGCAACCAGGAATCAACATAAGAAGCAGGAGCTGGTTGCCCTGTTAGGCGGTATGGATATTTCCATCCGGACACTCGAAGAGTTTCCCGACGCTCCCGATGTGGTTGAAGACGGCGAAACCTGTGAAGCGAATGCGATGACAAAAGCAGTCGAAATTGCCCGATACACGGGGTTGCCCGCAGTGGCAGATGATACCGGTCTGGAAGTCGATGCCCTTGGCGGCCGCCCGGGTGTTTTTGCGGCACGGTACGCCGGGGAACAGGCCACCTACGAAGACAATTGCCGGAAGTTATTGCATGAGCTGCAGGGTGTGCCCGCCGAACAGCGAGGGGCTCGCTTTGTGACCGTGGCGGCGATTGCGTTTCCTGCCGGCAAGACGCTCTCGCCCAAGGGGGTGCTTGAGGGAGTGATTGCCGAAAAGGCGGTAGGGTCTCGTGGCTTCGGGTATGATCCGGTCTTCGTCTTGCCGGAGTATCATCAGACGCTGGCCCAGCTGTCGCCGGATGTAAAGAATCGAATCAGCCAGCGGGCCCGTGCCTTTACTCAGGCCAGGACCCTGCTCGCGCAGATGATGGCGGAACAGAACTCAGTCGGGGCGTAGCGCAGCTCGGTAGCGCGCCTGGTTTGGGACCAGGATGTCGGAGGTTCAAATCCTCTCGCCCCGACCAAATACACCTTGTCTGACTCGTACCCCATGGGGGTGCGGGAAACTCTCGCGCATAGTGGGCCGAGATCCTCGCAGATGCGACCGAGAGGCGGACACGATCATCTCGGCGATCTGACAACACCACCAGCATCGCGCCCGTAGCTCAGTCGGATAGAGCATCAGCCTTCTAATCGTGCTCTATACGTCTCCATAAATACTTGTCGAGCCTGCAGAAGGCCGCTTGCTGAGCGGGTTTTAACCGGTTTGATCAGTAGGATTTATTCAGGCTGACTAGGGGGAGTTTCGGGCTAGTTTGGTGTGGGTCTGACACTGTAATGACACTAAGATTCATCCGCATCTCTACAATCAGCCTCTGTTTGCCGAAGATAGGTAAAGTCTATGCCGCGTTGCTGAGTTTCTCGTAAGAAATGACTCCATGCAAGCTTGAGGGCCTTAAATTCACTTTCCGATCTTCTAATCGCCCCTTTTTTGAAAAATGCCCTAAGTGACCGATATACGTTGTCCCCATGCGCACGCAGCTCCGCATCACTTTTATGCTGAAGATAGGGCATTAAATCATACTGTTGGTGATCGGCTTCATATCGCTTTAAAAGGCCTTTCTCCTTCCGCACCTTTTTTGAAACAGGACGAAAACTCAGCTCGTCTATTCGTTTGGTGTGCGGAGAACTGTAAAGCTTTTGACCACAAAAGTTACTCCATCCCCTTTGAAGAACATCAAAGTATGGGAAGAACCAGTCGAAGCTGGAAGAATCGGTGCCTTCAAGCAAAGTGCTTAAATTACCCTCCGGCATGCCGTCAAGTTTTATAGAATGACTCTCTAATAACAGCCAGACGAAATCTATAGAGGAATTCGGCGTACTTCTACCGCTTCGGTTACACAGTAGCTCGCTAATCCGCCTTACAACAAGAGTTGGGTCCAGTATTTCTATCGACTGATTTAAGATTACTAAAAGCCCAGCAGTATGCTTTAGCCCCAGGATGTTTTCTGTGTCCGTAATTTGACGTTCTGCTTTCTTAACAGCCTCCTCAATAGATCTAGTAACATTTCGATATATTCTGCGATTAATGTCCCTGCCGTCTGGTAGATGGCTGAGCAGTCTTTTTAGTTCTACCTCTCCATACATCAGCGGGAAATCTTCTCTGTCCCGGTGAATTGCTAGTTCTTTTTCTATTTTGTGGGAGGTGTCTGTTTGGAGACTTTTCAATTCAATAACGATTTTTCTGTTTTGCAGAAGATAGTCAGCGCGTTCTCTGTTCGGAAACGAACCTGATGGGATTACCTCATCTACATTTTCTGCACCAGGCAACGTTGATAAGAATCTTTTGAATCTTTCTTCTAGAGTACTCATGTTCTAGGTCTTAATACGTTCTAACTTCATCGTACTTCACCAGTTCGGTGAAGAAGTCAGCCGTTGCGCTTCTTTCCATTCGATAAAGCACGACATCTTCCTACGGTTGTTTCTTCGCCTTGGAAAATTCGCAATATATATGGGGACACCTGTAATACTGATCGCCTTTCCATTCCACTGCTTTCACAACGTCATACGGTATTCTCCCAACTATTAGAGCATTGATCGCTTGGGAAGCATCATGTGTGCTCCAGTACCATTTATCAAGTGCTTCCTCATATTTGACTGGTTCGATCCGCAAGATTACTTCAAATCCTCTGTGATAGAGGCCTTTAAGCTCAGGCTTAAACCATGGTGAAATACCTTTAGCCTTTGCATCCAAGTCTGGATACAAGTCCATTCTCGAAATATCTCGAATTATTACGTTGCCGAACTCCGTCGTATTTTGCTTCTGTTCGTGGAGATATTTTTCAAACTCTCCCTTCCCCTTTCTTCTCTGCTCTATGATGGCCACCGGATCAGGCTTCTTGCGCCTGTCACGCACGTCCTTGTAAACGTTATAAATAAATGAGAGTAATCCCCCGAGCATATCTATAAGTCCCCCAGTGGACATTCTTTCCTGTCGCTATCTCACGGGTAGTTCGTCCTAGTCGATACCCCGCGGCTTTGGCTTCTGCGGCATTTTCAAATATCACGTCATGGCTTAATAGCTCGGGCAATTTGGACGGTGGTAGATGTGATCTCTGTTATTGCCGAAGATCGACAGGCGTTCCTTATATTGTTGTCCTTGTGAGTTCGAGGCTTGCTTTGGATCAAGTAGATCGATCTTCGTAGCCTGAACCAGAGTCATGGCTTGTCCCTGCCTCGCCAGTACTTTCTTTTCATCACCGGTGCCCTTCATCTCTGGTGTGTCGATACCAGCGAGGCGGACCGTGATGTGATCACCGAAGATCGGCGGAAGTTCAGCAAGAGAGGCAGTGCAAGTATCACCATCGCAGCAGCCATGGAAGACAGCGACCTGGAAAGGTTGGCCCTGAGTGGTTGCCTTAGGCATCGTCAGTGGGCGGATCTCAGAGGGGCCATGGTGAGCACATGCGGACACAAGAAGCGAGACACAAAGAACACATAGGGCACGCCTGAGATGTCGCTGAGCAAAGGCTACGTTGTATTCTTTTTCGCGTGCTGGAGCCGAGCACATATCATCACCTATCGCGCATGCCCTAAGCCCCTAACCAAGCGGATTGTATGGCCTCAAGCCTTTCCATTTTTGACATCGGGAACACCAAATCAATTTGTTCCCGTTCAGAACTTTAACTTTTCCCGCAACAGCACCGTTTTCCTGCGAACGATATCCCATTAGCTTGGTGCACTTGGCACAGACTATAGGTATTTTAGACATCGAATACCTCGCGGTTAAATTAGCGATGGCCGCTTTCCTGAACCATTCGTCACTTGTGCAGGCTTATACACCATCTCACCAACATGGGCTAGGCTCTTCGATCGTCAATAGGCATAGCCCCTTTCCAAGGATCTCCTGATCTCGTATGCTCTAGACTTACGTCCTGGTATGTACGGCAGTGGTTCACCTTGGCGAGGCTAATCAAAAAAATGCAGAAAAAATGTCTCAGGGTATCGTACACCATCCTCCTGCAAACTCCCCCCATGCCTACCCCTTGGAACCAATTTAGAGGGGCAGGGGGTGGGGTTGGCATAGGCAAGCACCCATAACATTCCTCTCTGCCACCCATTGTTCTCTCTGCCAGCCCCTCTCGTTGAAACACTAAGGCCCTCACCACAAAAGCCTTACGCTCCAATGATGAAGGCCTTAGCTGCCCTGATTCGCTCCCCAAACGGAGCCGCTGTCTTGTTGGCCTGATGCCTCTAAGCTGGCCACCTCAGACCGGCAGACCCAATCTGACACCTCACGTGATTCGTCTCTAGGAGAAAGAAGCTGCCTTCTGAGGCAGTCAGTTGGAAGAATCTGTCTCCCACATTCAGCGAACCGCGTACTTTATCGCGGAGGATGAAGGGTGTTCCCTCAGGCCGCTTCTCTTGCCATGTCTGAAAATGCAGGACAAAGGGGATGTTAAGACGAATCATCTGAGACCTCCTTGGTGATGGGTTGAATAACTGCGGAAGGCTTATACAATGACTTGTGAGCACTGTCTACGTATTTAATGGTATCCACATGTGGATAGTTACGCCGCGTATCTCATTCAGCACCAATCCTTGTTTACATTACCCCTGAAAAATACCCGTCAAAATCCCGCGCCATTTGGTCAGTTGACGACCTCTCCATGACTGTCTAGAATAGAAATGTAATAGAAACAGTCTGGAGGGATACCTTATGATAAAGGGAATTAGGCGAGCGGCGATTTACGCGAGAGTATCCACGGATGGTCAGACCACCGCAAATCAGCTTCAGGAGCTTAGGACTACAGCTGAGCGTAACGGCTGGGATGTGGTGGAGGAGTTTGTTGATCATGGCATCTCAGGAGCTAAAGGCAGGGACAAGCGGCCAAGGCTTGATGCGTTATGGAAGGGTGTGGGGAGGAAAGATTTTGATGTGGTGATGGTATGGGCTGTAGATCGAATCGGCAGGAGCTTGCAGCACCTCATTGCCTTTCTAGAAGAGTTGCAGTCCAAGAGGATAGACCTCTTTATCCATCAGCAGGGTATCGATACAGCGACACCAGCAGGGAAAGCAATGTTTCAAATGCTGGGAGTCTTCTCCGAGTTTGAACGATCCATTATTCGGGAACGTGTGAAATCCGGCATCAAACGTATTCGTGCCAACAACCCCGACAAGGGATGGGGAAGACGGAAACTTGAGGAGTCACGTCCTGAGGTAGCAGCCAGGATTGTAGAACTCAGAAAGCAGGGCCTTGGCATGGTGGCTATAGCTAAGATTGTAGGGGTGAGTTCCAGGACCGTACAGGTGTTGCTTCAACGACCGTCAGAGGATCATAGCAGTGCGACGAAAGATGAAACCGTGAAGATGGACGAAAGATGTATCGAGGCTGTTTGAATAGGTAGGATCTTTGAGAGACAGAGTGGCTAGACTCCCGAATACCCGTTACCTTTAGGAGAACGAAGCAACCTATTCCCGAAATAACCCCCATCTTATGAAGAATCAGCCAATGCCGTACCACCACGAGGGACTGGAGGTGGCACGTCTCCGCAGCGGCGAATGTCTTAGAAGGTCGTGACAAGAAATCAAAGGGTTACGAATAGGTATCCCCTTATGAAGAATGTGACGACGGACTTGCCTGAAGATCCTGCATCTCCTGAAGCATTTACAGCTTCAAAAGTCCTGAAGTAGCCTTATAGAAAATTCAAAGGGTTGCGAATAGGTACCATCTTATGAGTACGAAAGTAGTCTGGGTTAAATAGGTTGTCCTTCTAAATGGCGGAGGTACCTGATGGGAATATCCACACTCCAGTCGGATGAATTTCTGTTAGGCCAAATAGGTAGCACCATATGATACTGACCATCGCATCGCGTGTGTCTCCTTGGTGTAAGAGTGGGGTGTTGCTGGGTGAACTGGGGAAGGTTTTGAGTTGCCCCCTTCTACGGTTCGGAAGGCCCAGCAACACCCCCTTTTTGTAGTCGGTCCTCAGATTTTAAACTGGCCCCTGCACTCTCCCACATCATTTCTGGCTTTTTCTTCTCATACCTCGTAAATCAATTTTCTTTCCGTCGCGGCCACGGCTCATCCCTCGCACACTCAACAAAGGAACCGCCCATGTCCCATACTGAAAGCTCCAACTTCTCTAGAAGGCTCAAACGAGAAGCTGTGTCGAAAACCCATAACATCCGCCTAGACCATGATGCAGAAACGGTCCTGAATAATCTCAAACACCATCTTCAGGGCCACGAAACTCAACGAGCGGATTTCCCTTCATCCTCAGTCGTCCTCCGTCGAGCACTCACCGTCTACGGACAGGCTTGCTTACCGCTTACCGGACAATCGCTCATTGAAGAAAGGAGGGCGCTCATTGCGAGTACGTATCTGCCAGCGAAAAGATGTAGTTTAAGATCTGCCTAAAAGCCTCTAGGAAGGGCGATCTCTCGCTACCCTTCCCTTCCCCTATCCTCACAATTTCCCAAATTCTCCCCTAACAAAATCAAGGCGTTAGCATTGGACCAAGCCAATTGCAGACGCAAAGTAAGGAACCCCTGCCATGTCAGTGATTCGTATTACCACCTGCTGGGCGCATCGCCCCTTATCGACCACAATCAAGGCCACTGCACGATTGAACTGGAACGACGAAATTGCCAGCTTCGTATCCACTACACATCTGGCCTCACGCCAAACGAAAGGCCCGCACGTTCAAGAAGTGGTGGTCGCTGGGCCATGTGCCGAAGTGCCGTGGTGGTGGGGTCAAGGAGGCCGCGCATGAAAGACATGCTAGTGAAAGATCTCGCAAGGCAAATTCGCCAACGGCGCTTCTCTACCCCAAAGGCTGTCGCTCTGACGCTTGGGACTTCTGAGCGGTTCGTGCGGTATCAGCTGAGGCTGATATTCGCCTATTTGCAACTCATTCCATGGGGTGAGTGGTCTCAATACTTTTCTCATAGATCAACCAGACAGTGAACCCAGATAACCTCCAAGGAGATAGCCGTATGGCAAGCGTAAGCATCCCGTTCAACCCAAACTACGACAACGAGTACGACAGCAACAAAGATAAGTTCGACAG
>JACOEF010000309.1 GCA_024998705.1 Nitrospira sp. | reverse complement strand
GTTGATCAGCCCGATTGCGATGGATCAGGGGTTGCGGTTTGCGGTGCGTGAGGGCGGCAAAACCGTGGGCTCGGGCGTCGTCACGGAAATTTTAGCGTAAGAATGCGCGATCAGCGATCAGCGGGTAGCTCCTGAAGCGGGGCTGGTGGCTGAAGGTTGACGGCTCAGGGGATGGCAAATGCGAGATATCATTGACTTGGCCTGTACGGTCTGCAAGCAGCGAAATTATACGACCCGCAAGAACAAGAAGAACGATCCGGATCGGCTGGAGCGGAATAAGTTCTGTAAGTTCTGCCGGAAGCACATCGCGCACAAGGAAGTGAAGTAGGGTTTTTCTGCTGGGTGGGGCATGGCCCGTGGCTCGGCAGTGCTCATGTTCCGGATGGAGGGGCATGGTGTCAACGGCAGCACATCGGTCTCCAAAACCGAGAGTCTAGGGTCAAATCCTAGTGCCCCTGCCAAGCCGAGGGCGCCTGAGCGCGTAGATGTGTGGCTGGTGCCCGGCTGGCTCGCGGTCAATGAAGTGTGTGGAACGTTCTAAGAGAGGATTGTAACCGTGTTTCAGCGATTGATCGCCTCTATTCGAGAATTCATCGAGGGTGTGCGCGGTGAACTCAAGAAGGTTTCTTTTCCGACGAGGACGGAAACGATCGGCGCCACCACGGTCGTGATCGTATTCTGCATTCTCATGTCCCTGTATCTGTCGATGATGGATTCCGTGCTGGGCTGGCTGATGCGCAAGGTTATTTAGTTGCGTGGTGCGGCTGGACAGGTCCTGCGATGCCCGGACGATACGATGCTGGATGTTCAGCTGAGAGGAGACGATGAGCAATAAGAACTGGTACGTCATCCATACCTATGCGGGGTTTGAGGGTCGCGTGAAGACCAGTCTCCTCGAGCGCGCAAGTCAAATGGGGCTCACCGAGCGACTTGGGCAGGTTCTGGTTCCCACGGAAGATGTCATTGAGATCAAGGATGGGAAGCGGCGGACGTCTCGTCGAAAGTTTTTTCCAGGATATGTCCTGATTGAGCTGGAGGCACCGCTCGCTGACGAAACCCTGCAGATGATCAAGGAGACGCCGAAGGTGACCGGGTTTGTCGGCGGAGGCGCGCAGCCCACACCGTTGTCGTCGGAAGAAGTCGATTCGTTGCTGAAGCAGGTGGATGCCGGTGCGGCAGGGCCGCGGGAGCAGGTTCGGTTTATCAAGGGCGACAACGTTCGGATTGTCGACGGTCCGTTCCTGGGCTTTAATGGCGCGGTGGATGATGTGGATGCCGATCATAGCCGGGTCAAAGTGTTTGTGAGTATTTTTGGCCGGTCGACACCGGTCGAGCTTGGTTTCTTACAGGTCGAACGTATTTGAGGTCACTGGATTCGAGATGGTGGACTGAGAGCCGTTCTCAGCCCTCGCGCTCAGTCCGCAGTTCTCAGGGAGTAACTCATGGCCAAGGAAGTATCAGCGCAGATTAAGTTGCAGATTCCGGCCGGCAAGGCCAATCCTGCTCCGCCGGTTGGCCCGTCATTGGGACAGCATGGTGTGAATATCATGGAGTTCTGCAAGCAGTTCAACGCCAAGACGCAGAAGGACGGGGATAGCATCATCCCGGTGATTATCACGGTCTACAAGGACCGGAGCTTTACCTTCATCATGAAGACGCCTCCGGCGTCGGACTTGTTGAAAAAGGCCGCTGGAATCATCAAAGGATCGGGCGTGCCGCATAAGGATAAGGTGGGGAAGGTCAGTCAGGCCCAGGTTCGTGAGATCGCGCAGAAGAAATTGTCTGACTTGAATGCGGCTGATCTTGAGGGCGCCATCAAGATCATTCAGGGAACCGCGCGTAGCATGGGCATCACCGTCCAGTAAGTGTCTGCGGAGTGACCCTCCGGCGGATGTGAAGGAGCAGCAGTATGGGAAAGAAATTGACCGCGGCTCAGGAAAAGATCGAGCCCAGGTTTTATGGATTGAAGGAGGCCGTCGAGGCCGTCAAGCAGGCGTCGTTTGCCAAGTACGATGAATCCGTCGATCTGGCGATTCGGCTGGGGATTGATCCTAAGCGCTCGGACCAGATGGTGCGCGGGACGACAGCGTTGCCGCATGGGACAGGTAAGAAGCTCCGCGTGCTCGTCTTCGCCAAGGGCGAAAAAGAGCAGGAGGCTCGCCAGGCTGGTGCCGATCACGTGGGGTCGGATGACCTGATGGAAAAGATCAAGGGCGGGTGGATGGAGTTTGATTGCGCAATCTCCACGCCTGATCTGATGGCCTCTGTCGGTAAGCTCGGCAAGGTGCTCGGCCCCCGTGGGCTGATGCCCAATCCGAAAACCGGCACGGTCACATTTGAAGTCGGCAAGGCCGTCAGTGAGATTCGCAAGGGTCGTGTCGAATTTAAGGTCGAGAAAGCGGGAATCGTGCAAGTGCCTGTCGGCAAAGTATCGTTTGATGCTCAGAAGCTCTACGACAATGCGCAGGCTGTGTTGGAGTCTGTGGTGAAGGCAAAGCCGTCGTCCTGTAAGGGCCGATATCTGAAGAGTGCGACGATGTCGAGCACGATGGGGCCTGGCGTGAAGCTGGATCCTGTGGCGCTGTCGAAGTTGTGGAGTTGAGAGCAGGCAGGTTCTCAGTAAGGGGAGAGGCATGAAGAAAGAAGAGAAGGCAACAGCGATCGCAGAGTTGACGGAAAAGTTCGGTCGCGCCCGCTTGGCCATTCTGACGGAGTGTGCCGGGATGCCCGTCAATCAAATGACCGAGTTGCGCCGGCAGTTGCGTGGCGCCAAGGCCGAGTACTGCGTTATCAAGAATACCCTGGCCGTACGCGCTTCGACCGGGACAATCCTTGCGGATGCCAAAGAGCATTTTAAGGGGCCGACCGGCTTGGTGATCGGATACGACGACCCGGTTCTCCCGGCCAAAATCTTGCGCGACTTTATCCAGGCCGAGAAACGCTCTGAGAAAATCAAGGTGACGGTCGGAGTGTTGGAAGGCCGATTGGTGCAGGCGGCGGATCTGAACGCCATTGCGCAGCTGCCGAAAAAGGAAGTGTTGATTGCGATGCTGCTATCGGCCATGCAGGGCCCGATTCGCGGCGTGGTGTATGCGTTGAGCGGAGTGTTAAGCAAGTTTGTGCGAGTCATTGCAGCCATTCAGGATAAAAAGAAAGGGGAGGGCGACATGTCAGCAGCAGCAGGAACCAAGTTGTCACAGGATGAGTTGATCAAGGCAATCGAGGGCATGAGCGTGTTGGAGTTGGCCGATCTGGTCAAGGGACTGGAGACGCGTTTCGGTGTGACGGCGGCGGCTCCGGTGGCCGTGGTGGCCGCGGGTGGTGGTGGCGCGGCAGCGGCCCCAGCCGAAGAGAAGACGGCGTTCGATGTCATTTTGGTCAGTGCCCCGGCCGACAAGAAGATCCAGGTCATCAAGGTGGTGCGCGAGCTTACCAGCCTCGGACTCAAGGAAGCGAAGGACCTGGTCGAGGGCGCTCCTAAGCCCATCAAGGCCGGTGCTACGAAGGAAGAAGCCGACACGATGAAGAAGAAGCTCGAAGAGAGCGGGGCGAAAGTCGAAGTCAAGTAACGGTTTCTGAGGGCCGCAGTGTGAGTTGTCCGTTGGGATGGCGCAGGGCGTTCATCTCCTTATGAGCTTGGAGGGCTAACGAATGTCGGAATCGACTCTTTCGGAGTTTGTCGAACGTAAGGATTTTTCTCGGATTCGCACGAGTATCGATATTCCAGATCTCATCGAAATCCAGAAACGGTCTTACGAAGAGTTCCTCCAGATGGAAGTCGAGCCGGACCGTCGTAAGGATCAAGGGTTGCAGGCGGCGCTAGCGAGCGTCTTTCCCATTACCGACTACAACAACACCGCGGCCTTGGAATTCTCCAACTATTCGTTGGGGACGCCAAAGTACGACGAGCGGGAGTGTCTTGAGCAAGGCATGACGTTCGCCGTGCCGTTGAAGTTGCGTGTACGGCTGATTGTCTTCGATAAAGAGGATAAGGGGCCGAAGAAAAAAGTGTTGGACGTTCGGGAGCAGGAAGTCTATGTCGGAGAACTTCCGCTTATGACCGAGCGCGGCACCTTCCTGATCAACGGGACCGAGCGAGTGGTGGTCAGTCAGTTACACCGCTCGCCGGGTGCGTCGTTCACGCACGACAAGGGGCGGACGCATGCCAGTGGCAAGGTCTTGTATTCTGCCCGGATCATTCCCTATCGGGGATCATGGCTCGATTTTGAGTTTGATGCGCGGGATATTCTGTACGTTCGTATCGATCGCCGTCGGCAAATGCCCGCCACCATCCTGTTGAAGGCGTTCGGGTATAGCACGGATGATCTGTTACGCATGTATTACCCTGTGGAGGAGATTCGTGTCTCCAAGGGGAAGCTCTATCGGAAGCTTGATCCTGAAATCCATCACGGTCTGAAGTGTTCGACGGAAGTGACCGAAAAGGGCGGCAAGGATCCCATTGTTCGAGAAGGCGCCAAGTTAACGAAGGTCTTAATCGCCAAGCTGAAGGCGGCGGGGATCAAGGAAATTCCTGTCACGCCTGCCGAACTGGTGGGGCGCGCCGTGTTGACTGAGTTGGTCGACAGCGGCAAGAAACAGTCGTTGGCAGAGAAGAACCAGCGACTGACGGAAGAAATCCTTGAGAAGATCCTGGATAGCGACATTGAGGAATTCAAGGTCATTTATCTGGATACGACTAATGCCACGCTGGTGATCCTGGATACGCTCGATATGGAGCGTACCGGGTCGAAAGAAGAGGCGATGGTCGAAATCTATCGCCGTC
>JACOEF010000420.1 GCA_024998705.1 Nitrospira sp. | reverse complement strand
CCGAGCGGCGAGCCCGCCCGCCGACAGGCTGGTCGCAGCTGCGAATCCGCGATTGCAGCAGAAGCGCTCATGAATAATGCGGGCTAGCGTTTCTTCCTCACTCGGGCCGGTCGCGTCACCGGCACGCGTTCGACCGATAGCAGTGACTGCGCGTCCGTGATCGCCTCCAGCAGCGCATTGCGTTCCTTGTCCAGCTCTTGGACATAGGGCACGCCGTTGACGAACTGTTCTGCGGCATCCAGCAAAGTTTGCAGGGCTGCAGCCATCTGGTCCTGGGGCGCGGGTTGGGCTGGTGTGGTGGCCCGGGAGAGGGCATGCTTTCTTCTGGGCCCGACATAGAGCTGCGGGGCGGTCGGGTTATCTTTTTCCAACTCGGGTCGTCTCGATCTCGCCATTGTTCCTCTGTTCCTCCTGCCATCAATCAATGATGTGTGACCGGTACACTGTACTCGATCCGGGGTCGCGATTGCATCGGGACTCCCGCGACGCGGAAGGAGCGGCGATGAGGAGGACTCGGGAACCGAACGTGAGATGACCGGTCGATGTACGACCCGGCTTTCCGTCTTCGGGCCTGTCCATAGTGCAGGCGTCGAGGCTTGTGCTAGAGTCAGGCCTCGAGAGGGAGCCTACGAACGTGCGCCACCCAGATGCGTGTCATCCCAAGCACAAGGAACAGGGCTCGGCGCTTCGTGTGTGTTCGGCCTGGCTGTGTGGTGTGGCTGTGCTGGTGCTGGCAGTATGCGCCGGGCCAACCCCCTCCTGGGCGATCGACTCAAGCCAACGGTCCGCACTTCCTCCCAGCACGGCCGGCATCGGCACGGTCGACTATTGGCGGGATGTGCAGCCGATTGTCGAGCGGCGCTGTGCCGTGTGCCATGGTTGTTATGACTCGCCGTGTCAGCTGAATCTGACCGCCTATGAAGGGCTGACCCGAGGGGCGAATAAAAAACCCGTCTACGAAGGAACGCGCCTGGTCACGGCCGAACCGACCCGCCTGTTCGAAGATGCCCAATCGGTGGCGGCCTGGCGCAAGAAGGATTTTTTCCCCGTCCTTGAGGAACGGGCGCAGGCGACCGAGGAGGCGCGCCGTGCCGGAGTCTTGGCGCGTATGCTGGCGCTCAAGCGAACACATCCCCTGCCTCCACAGCCGCTGCTCCCCGAGACGTTCGATCTCTCGCTCAATCGAGGGCAACAATGTCCCACGGAGTCTCAGTTTGATGCGTTTGCCGCCGATCACCCGCTCTGGGGCATGCCGTACGGTTTGCCGGGCGTGAACGAGCAGGAATACCAGACTCTCATGCGGTGGATCGAGGACGGCGCGCCCTACCGGGACGCGGAGCCGGTCTCGCCCATGTCCGTCGCTCAGATTGAGGAATGGGAGGCGTTCTTCAATGGGGACTCCGTTAAACAGCAATTGATGAGCCGCTATCTCTATGAGCATCTCAATCTCACCCATCTCTATTTCGAGGGGCTCTCCGACCGCCAGTGGTTTCGACTCGTGCGATCCCGCTCCGCGCCGGGGCAGCCCATCGACCTGCTGGTGACGCGCCGGCCCTACGATGATCCGGGTGTACCTCGCGTCTATTATCGGCTTCAGCCGGTGCGCGGCAGTATCCTCGCCAAGACCCATATCCCCTACGCGCTGAGTCCCGCGCGCAAGCAACGGTATGCCGAGCTCTTTCTCGACGCGCCGTATGAGGTGGAGGCTCTGCCAGGATACGACGTCAGCGTGGGCTCCAATCCTTTTGTGGCCTTCCGGGCTCTGCCGGTCCGTTCGCGCTACCGTTTTCTGCTCGACGATTCCCACACGTTCTTCATGCAGTTCATGAAAGGACCGGTCTGTCGGGGGCAGGTCGCCTTAGATGTCATCGATGAACGGTTCTGGCTTTTCTTCACAGATCCGGACAGCGCCGCGTTGGACCAGAGCGAAACGTTCCTGGCGGAGAACAGCAGCCATCTCTACTTGCCGACCGCCGAAGGAGTGAGCCGGTTCGGCCTCAGTTCCTGGCTGAAATATTCCCGCATGCAGAAAAGTTTTCTCAAGGCCAAACTGGCGTACATCGAAGCGCTACAACCTCGGGGCGAGACGGCCGACCTCTCCTTCATCTGGAACAGACGGGGAATGCAGTCGAGTGCGGCCCTCACGCTGTTCCGTCACGCCGATAGCGGCTCCGCCGTGCAGGGCTTAATCGGCTAGGAACCCAAAACCGCGTGGCTGGTCTCCTACGATCTGTTCGAGCGCATTTTCTATCTGCTGGTGGCCGGCTTCGACGTCTATGGCTTTGCGGGGCACCAGCTCGATACCCGCCTCTACATGGACTTTCTGCGCATGGAAGGGGAATCGAATTTCCTGTTGCTGTTGCCGCCGCAGGAACGAGAACGGGTGCGGGACTTCTGGTATCGGCAGGCGCCCCAGTCGGTCAAAGACTATGTCTACGGACCGCAATTCCAGGTTCGAAAAGAAAGTGGGATTCGATATCAGACGAATCAACCTAAGCAGGAGTTGTTCGCGTTACTGCGTCAACACGTCGGCGGGGTGCTGAATCCGCCCCATAATATCAACGAAGAACTCGACTCGGCGCTCCGCGCGCAGCTGCGGGCATTGGCGCAGGTTAAAGGCAAGGCGCTGCAATGGTTTCCCGAGGTGGCCTTGCTCACGATTACAGACCGGCCTGGAGGAGACGTTCGTCATGACCGCCTTTACACGCTCTTGCACGACGACGGCTACAGTAACCTCGCGTCTGTTTTCAACCCCGAGTCCCGCCGTCTTCCGGCGGAGGATGCGCTGACTGTTGCGAAGGGAGTCATCGGCGCGTACCCCAATGTGTTCTTTCATGTCGAACAGGCGGCGTTGCCGGAGTTCATCGCGGCTGTGGCCGGCCTTATGAGCGAAACCGACTATCACCGGCTCGCCGAACGTTTCGCCGTACGGCGCACTCACCAGCACTTCTGGGCGCACAGCGATGCCGTTCACCGGGCCTACCGCCGTATTGACCCTCTCGAAGCGGGACTGCTGGACTACAATAGGTTGGAGAATCGGTAGGATATGGCTTGGACGAGGGGAGGAGACTCCTCTCGTGTGAAGGTCCGGCACTTTTTCGATCATGAGCGTTTGGGGGGCTTGGCGCCGGTCCCCGGACGGCTGGGACGTTCCGGCCTTGCCGACACGCGCCCTACCGGTCGATATATCGCGAAGGGCAGGCCGATGCCTCTGAGAGCGAGGGCATGAAGGCGCTGATCGCTCTGTTCACGCTGTGAGAGAGGAGACGTGCCGTGAGTGCCACAGAGCAGACCTTGCCGGCGAAAACTGAAGACTATCTGCGCATGCGGGCCTTGGCAACCGGGCTCCTGTTGTTCATGGCGCTGCTGTTTGTGGTCGCGCTTATTCACCAAGAGGCGCATCCCTGGTTCGCATGGCTCCGCGCCTTCGCCGAGGCGGCGATGGTGGGTGCGCTCGCCGATTGGTACGCGGTGACGGCGCTGTTCAGACATCCGCTCGGCTTGCCGATCCCGCACATGGCCATCATCCCCGGAAATACCGAGCGTATTGCCTCCAACATCGGCAGTCTGACTCAGCGGAAGCTGGTCACACCGGAGGGGATCGCCCGGTTGGTCGGCTCCTGGCGGATCCCTGAAGAACTGATCGAGGTGTTGCTCGTTCCCGAACGTAGGCGTGCGCTGAACCACGAATGCGCGCAGCTGCTGGTCCGGGCGCTCAACGCGTCGGAAGATGCGGCGATGCAGAGGATGCTTCGCGAGATTGCCACCAAGGTCATTCGTGGCGTGAGCGTTGCCCCCCTTGCCGGTCAGATGCTGGCCGGTTTTCTCGGGAGCCACCAACGGGATCGCCTCCTGAACGACATCCTCACCGCTGTGCTCGATTACATGGATACCAACAGAGACTCGTTGAGCAGGACGGTGGCTGAAAAACTCCCCTGGTCTCGCGTCCTCAGTTTCGTGAAGTTGGATAATTCCGTCTCTCACAAAGTGCTGGACTCTGTCTATGACACGCTCCGCACGATGCGAGACGCTCCGTACGATCCGATGCGGCGGAAGGCGATTGACCGGCTCCATGCCTTGTCGGAGTGGCTCATGCAGTCCGACGAAGCGTTGAGGAGAGAGGCTGCCCTCAAAGAACAGCTGCTGGCGTATGAGACGCTGTTGCAGTTCCTTGACGAGTCATGGCACCAACTCAAGCAGTGGATGCTGGACGATTTGAGCCGGGAGCCGTCCGACATTCGGGCCTATCTCGATGCCGCCCTGGTCGATGTCGGGCGCACATTGCAAAAAGACGCCGCACTGCGCGCCCTGTTGCATGAGGGGGTGCAGGGTCTGGTCGAGGCACTGGCCACGCGGCACAGCGACAAGATCGGGGAGTTGGTGGCCAACACGGTCAGGGAGTGGTCGCCGGCTCAGATGGTGGAGACCATCGAGCGGGAAGTCGGCAAAGACCTCCAGTACATTCGCATCAACGGGACCATTGTGGGAGGCCTGGTGGGACTACTCCTGCATGCTTTTGCCCTGTTGATCGGGAGCGGCCAATAAGGATCGGCCAGGCACCACCGGCACGTTTCTCAGGACGCCTCGGCTTCTCCCGCATTCTGCCTGTCGGACCGGCGAGGAATGGTAACCGGTTCGGCGGCAGGCGCGACGTGCCCGGCATCGAGCAGGATGGCGACGAGCATATCGCTCATGACATTCACGCCGGAGCGGGCGCGGGCGATGATCCAATCCACGGTCATGATGAGGGGAATGGCCGCAATGATGACATGGTCCGGCAGGCCCGCGGCAGCCAATACCAGCGGCAGGATAATCAGTCCGGCCTCGGGAATGCCCGCCACGCCGGCTCCCGCGATGATGGAGGCGATCACGATCAAGACCTGTTTCGCCATCGGCAGGTCGAAGCCCAGCGCCTGCGCGAGAAAGAGGGCGGCCATGGCTTCGTAGAGGGTGATGCCGTCGTTGTTGAGATTCGTCCCGACACAGGCCGCGAGGCGCGAGGATTGCGGCGAGACGTTCATGCGGTGGAGACACTGGAGCGTCACCGGCACGGTCGCGAGGCTGCTGTTGCAGGATACGGCGGTCAGGATGGCGTCGGCTCCCTGGCCCAGGTAGACCTTCGGCGACTTCTTTCCGATCAGCCAGGCGAGCAGCGGATAATAGATGAGCGCGTGGGCGGCGAGTCCCGCGAGCATCGCGGCGAGGAAGATCCACAGCACGGAAAAGACTCCGATGCCGGCTTTGCCGACGACCTGTGCGACCACGCCGAAGACCGCGAGTGGTACCACCAGGATGATCCATTCGAGTATCTGCACCAGCCAGACATAGACCCACTCGATGCCGCGCACCAGGGCGTTGACCAGCCCGGTGGTCTGGTCTTTGTCGCTCCGTACCAGCCGTAGCGTGGTGCCGAGCACCAGCGCGAGGAGGACGACGCCGATGATGTTGTTGCTTGAAAACGGGTCGGCGATGGTGCGGGGAATATAGGAGAGGAGGTACTCGATCGGGTTTTCCGAACCGGCTTGCACGGTGGCCTGCACGGTCGCGGAGGGTTTGGTGCCCGGCACCAGTTGAAGCAGCGCGTCGACGCGGCCCTGCCACGCCAGGCCCGGCTGCCAGGTGTTCATGATGGCGAGGCCGATGGCCATGGCTACGGAGACGTTGACGAGGCAGATGAGGACCAGCTTGCCTCCTTGGCGGAGTGGAATGGTTGTTCGAATGAGCGCATCGAGGATCGCAAAGAAAATGAGCGGAATGGCGAGCGTCTTGAGTAATGTGACGACGAAGAGGCCGAGTTTGCCCAGTTGTGCATTGCGCAGACCGCCCAGATAGGGCTCCTGCCCGAAGATGGCACCGAGCAGCCCACCGCAGATGACGGCGATGAGCACTTGCGTATAGAGCGGCAGCGGGATCCAGTGATGCGTCGGCTTCATGTCGGTCTCTCGTGGAGGCGGAAGGATACCGGTTTCTCCACTGGATAACATCCCGCTTGAGGGAAAGACTAGCCCGGACTTTTCAGGAGAGCCGTCTCCGCCGTCTGCTCCTCTCGATCCGTGGGATTCGATTGAACTCCACGGGATGGCATCGGTGCAACATTCTGGCGATGGCAGGATGGCATGGGGCCGAAGTCCGGCGCCGGAGATCAGCTGCCGCGCCGCCCATTGCGGAGAATGGGCGAAAGGAGTATTTTCTTAAGCATTCCCACCCAACCGAGGGAGGCCATCATGACACGCTTCCGACTCCTCTTCCTGACCCTCGGGTTATTGCTTGTCTCTGCGGCGCCGGCCCTGGCGGAACTGCTGGCCCTGCTCAATTATGAAAGTAAACCTGACCAATCGGTGAGGCGGGAAGGAATTGCGATTATGGACATCGATCCCGAGTCGGCGGACTTCGGGAAAGTCCTGATGGAGGTTCCGCTTCCGCCGGACCTTGTCGCGCACCATATTTTCTTCAACCGCGATCGGACGAAAGCCTACATCACAGCCTTAGGCAAGAGCGTTCTCCATGTCGTGGACCTCACCCGCTTTCCCTATCGGCTCCGCGCCATCGATGTGCCGGATTGCCAGGCATTGGAAGATCTGGTGGTATCGGACGATAACCGGACCTGGTACCTGACCTGTATGGGATCGAGCGCCGTGATTATGGGCGATGCCGTGAAGGATAAGCCAATCAAGACCGTTCGCACGTCGGGCGGCGGGGGGGCGTCGGTGCTGTATCCGCATGGCATCGCCATTCACAGCGGGATCGATCGTGTGTTGATCACGAGCACGGTGAAGCCGGATATGTCGGAGGCCGGCGACTCCGTCACGGTCTTGCAGGCGAGTACCGGGGCGGTGCTCTCGACGCACAAAGTGTCGTCCAAACCGTCACCCGCCAAGGCCGCTCCGGTCGAAGTGATGTTTGCACCCAACTCGAATCCGCCGGTGGTGCAGATCACCAACATGCTGGAGGGAACGCTGTGGACCGGTATCTGGGATGCGGCGAGTCAGTCGTTCTCGTTTCAGCAGGTGGACGATTACGGCCCCCGGCACCAGGGTATGCCGCTGGAGATGCTCTACAATGCGAAAGGTGACCGATTGTTCGTCACGACGGCGAAGCCGGGATTTGTGAATCTGTACGACAATTCGGACCCGAGCCATCCGAAGTTTCTCCAGGCGATTCCTGCGGCCCAGGGTGCTCACCATAGCGTGCTGTCGCCCGATGAACGCTACCTCTTTGTCCAAAACAGTCTGCTCAATCTGGAAGGTCTGAGCGACGGGTCCATCACGGTGATCGATCTGGCCAAGGGCGGAACAGTGCTGGGAAGTATCGACACGTTGAAAGCGCAAGGATTCAACCCGAATTGCATTATGCTGCTGCCGAATCATTTCCGGCAGGACAACCTGCGCGCAAGTCTCCGGCCCGAGTAATTGGCGCGGAATGGCCGTATCGGGTGATGGGGTCCTCGTTGGAGGGACGCGAGGGACCGGCCTGTTCCGCCCGCTTCCCTTCTTGACTCCCATTTTCACCGGCTCCTATAATTCGGCGGTTCATATGCGACAACCAGCTGATTTGGCGTCGAGAATGGCCGAGTTTACGCATTTCAACGAGTCGGGACGGGCACGGATGGTCGATGTCGGGGCGAAGGCCTCCACCGAACGTCTGGCAACGGCGCAGGCCACGGTGTTTCTTGAGCCTGCCACCCTCGAAAGGATCCAGCAGGGGAAGATTGCCAAGGGAGATGTGCTGGCCGTCGCCCAGGTTGCCGGGGGGATGGGGGCGAAGAAGACCCCGGATTTGATTCCCATGTGCCATCCCATCCTCCTCACCAGCGTCGATATTTCTTTTACCGAAACAGCCGAGCCCACCCACGAAGGGCGTTGCGCGATTACGATCACCGCTACAGCCAAGACGACCGGTCCGACCGGCGTGGAAATGGAAGCGATGACCGCCGCGTCGGTGGCCGCGTTGACGATCTATGATATGTGCAAGGCCGTGGACCGTGGCATGAGCTTCGGCGACATCTGCCTGTTGACGAAATCCGGCGGGAAATCCGGCCTCTATTCCAGGAAGGTCGGCTGAGATGGTGACGATACAACTTTTCGGCATGACCAAGATGCTGGCCGGCAATCAAGGGACGCTGTCTCTGGCGCTGCACGACGGGAGGCGGGTCAAGGATCTGGTGTCGGTGATCGACGCGGCCTATCCGAAGATCGGCGAATTGCTGCAGAAGAAAAAGGTGCTGGTGTCGGTCAATCAAGAGATCGCGCACGAGGATCTGGAAGTGAACGACGGAGATGAAGTTGCGTTATTACCACCCTTCGCGGGTGGAAGTCATAGGAGCACACGATGAGTCTTGAGCAGGTCACAAAAGCCGACCAGCCTGCGACCGACGATGAGGCGATGTTGGTCCGCGTCCAACGGGAAGACTTTTCGATCGACGAGGAACTCAGGCGGGTGCGCCGGCGTTCCAAACGGATCGGCGGCATTGCCATGTTTCTGGGTACGGCTCGCGACCGTTCGAAGGGGAAGGATGTGGACGGCATCACCTTCGAGCATTACGAAGGCATGGCGCAGAAGAAACTGCGCGAGATTCGTGAACGAGCCATCAAGGATTTCGGTGTGATCGAAGTGCTGGTCTTGCACCGGTATGGCGAGATCACCATCGGAGAGAATATTGTGTTGATCATTGCCGCGGCTGAGCATCGCGCCGAGGCCTTCCGTGCCTGTCAGTGGGCGATCGACGAAATGAAGCAAATTACGCCGATTTGGAAACTCGAGCACACCCCCGAAGGAGAGGTGTGGGTCGAGGAGCACCCATAGCCCTGTCAGGGGCACGCCGTCAGTGGGGAGAGGCCCGCGCCTTCGAGTCACTATGGACCACAGCATGCTCGATACACCCGCTCCCACGATTTTCGACCGGTTAGGGCGTCCGCTCCGTAGCTTGCGCCTCTCGGTGACCGACCGCTGCAACCTTCGGTGCAAGTATTGTATGCCCGAGGACGATTATGCCTGGTTGCCGCGCGATACCATCCTGACCTTCGAAGAGATGGCCGAACTCACGGCGATCTTCACGGAGCTGGGAGTAGACAAGGTTCGACTTACAGGCGGGGAACCGCTGTTGCGTCGGGACCTGCCACGGTTTGTTCGGCAGCTGTCTGAGAATCGGCGGATCACTGAAATCGCCCTCACCAGCAATGGCGTCCTGATGGCGGATCAGGCTGCCGATCTGTCGTTTGCCGGGTTGAATCGCGTCCCGATCAGTCTGGACACCCTGCGGGCCGACCGGTTCCGGACGTTGACCAAGCGCGATCTCCATCATCAGGTGTTCGACGGTATCAAGGCGGTGGTGCAGGCCGGGTTTCCTTCGCTGAAATTCGACACGGTCATCATCAAGGGCTACAACGACGACGAACTCATCGATCTGATCGAGTACGGAAAAACAGTTGGCGGCGAGGTCCGGTTCATTGAATACATGGATGTGGGAGGGGCCACGGACTGGTCCATGAATCAGGTACTTTCGCGGGCGGAGATGCTGGAGCAGATCGGCCGACACTACGGCGCGGTACAACCGATCGCCGAGAATAGTGTTGCGCCGGCGGAGCGGTTTCGATTACCGGACGGCACCAGCTTCGGCATCATTCCGTCCACCACCACGCCTTTTTGCCGCTCGTGTGACCGGAGCCGCCTCACGGCGGACGGCATGTGGTACCTCTGCCTGTATGCGAAAGATGGACTCGATTTGCGGGCGCCGCTGCGACAGGGCCGGTCCCGCGAGGAGATCAAATCGTTGATTACCGCCGCTTGGGAAGGGCGGGCAGATCGAGGCGCCGAAGAGCGCAAAGCTCTGGAAGTGCTGGGTCTGCGAGAACAACGACTGATTGAAATCAACCGTCTACGTGAAGATCCCCACCTGGAAATGCATGCGCGAGGGGGCTGAGCGTCAGTTCACGCTGTTCCTTCAACAGGGGCAGACGACGCACCTCTCTCGGAGCAGCCGATGTTCGATCCTCATACCCTGACTATCCTGAGTCTCGGATTTGTGCTGGGGCTGCGTCATGCCCTGGACGCAGATCATCTCGCTGCGCTTTCCACAGTGCTGGCGGAGCGTCCGACCGAGCGCGCGTCCACGGCCATGGGGTTTTTTTGGGGGCTCGGGCACACGTTGATGTTGTTGTGTGTCGGGACCCTGTTGTTGGCCTTGAACCTCACGATTCCCGACCGGCTGGCGACCCTGTTCGAGTTCGCCGTCGGCGTGATGCTGGTCGTTCTCGGTCTCTCGTTGGCCCGCCGGATCTACCGGGAGCAATGGCACCTCCATACGCATGAGCACGATGGACAGCCGCACGTGCATTTGCATAGCCATCATCTGCAGCCGGATCACGCACATGGGCATTGGTATCAGGGATCGCTGCGGCCCCTCCTGATCGGGATGGCCCATGGTCTGGCGGGATCGGCGGCGCTCATGTTGATCGTACTTTCGACCGTCACGGGAATCAGCCAGGGCATCGGGTACATCGTTGTGTTCGGCGTTGGATCGATTCTCGGCATGGTCGCTGTCGGAGCGATACTGAGTCTACCGGTGGTCTATTCCGTGGCTGTCGGACCCCGGGCCTATTGGGTGATGCAGGGCCTGGCCTGTCTCGCAAGTATCGGCTTGGGACTGCTTATGATGGTTCGGATCGGACTGGGCGGCGGCTGGTCATAGCCAGGATTTGTGCCCGTCATGGTTCTATCGCATTCGCGAACGGTTTGAATGGTATTTCCTCCAAGAGGACCGTGCTGGAAGCAGAGCCGGCCGTGCAAATCTGTGTGCGCCTTTTAGAGAGGTGTGTTATTATGCCTCGCAGTGCGGAGGACTCAACCACAAGCGTCTGAGGGAGCGCCGGGGTTCGAGGGACGTTCCGGGAATCCACGGCTATGAATGTCCGCGTGCTGGGCTGCCATGGGTCCGGGCAGTTGGTTCCAGGGGCAAACGGTCCGATCCAGTGCGGCACCTGCGGCTTTCTGGTTAATGACCAGCTGCTGGTCGATGCCGGCACCATTGGGTCGCGCCTGTTTCTCGAGGAGCAGCGGCGAATCCGGGTGGTCTTGCTGACCCATCTGCACTTCGACCATATTCGAGAATTGCCGACGCTGGCGGATAACCTGGTCGGCGAGATCGAGGAGCCGGTGGTCATCGCAGCCATGCCTGAAGTGTTGGATGGGCTCCGTACGCATATTTTTAATGGAACGGTGTATCCTGATTTCTTCCGGTTGCCCGATCCCGCCAGGCCCGTCTTCGTGCCCTATGAACTGCAGGCGGGACGAGAAGATCTGCTGTTCGGGTTGGGCGTGACGCCGATTCGCGTCAACCATGTTGTGCCGACCGTGGGATTCTTTCTTCGTGAAGGGGCACGCACCGTGCTCTATAGCGGCGATACCTATCAAACGGATACGCTCTGGCAGACGGCGAAAGGTGTGACCGGGTTGCGGGCTGCGTTTATCGAGAGTTCGTTTCCCAACGCGATGGATGAGCTGGCGCGTGTGGCTAAACATCTGACTCCGGTGTTGCTGGCACAGGAATTTGCCAAGATGGCGCGCCCGGAGGTGCCGGTCTATGCCTACCATCTCAAACCGCGGTTTCGCGAACAGATTCGGCAGGAGCTCGGGCAATTGGGGCTTCCTCATTTGACCGCGCTCGAAGAGGGCCAAACCCTTGTACTATAGGTGAGCACAGATGGCATGGTTTAAAAAAGGCAAAACCGAGGAGGCCGAGCCTCCCAAACGCTCCAAAGTGGCGGAGGGGATGTGGCTGAAGTGTAATCATTGCCGGGAGATCGTGTATCGCAAGGAGGTGGACCGGAACAACAAGGTCTGTCCGAAGTGTGACTATCACTTTCCCATTTCGGTGATTGAACGCATCAATCTGCTGGTCGACCTCGGGACCTTCAAGGAGTGGGACGCCGAGTTGGAGCCGCAGGACCCGCTGCAGTTTCAGGATACGCGGACGTACAAGGACCGGATCAAAGCGCAGCAGGAGAAGACCGGCCGCAAGGACGCCATGGTCATCGGCCAGGGGGCCATCAACGGGCGGAAGGTCGCGCTCTGCGTCTTTGACTTCGGGTTCATGGGCGGTAGTATGGGCTCGGTGGTCGGCGAAAAAATCTGTCGTGCCGTCGATCGGGCGCTGGACGGGCGCATGCCGTTGATCCTCGTGACGGCTTCTGGCGGAGCCCGCATGCAGGAGGGCATTCTGTCGCTCATGCAGATGGCAAAAACCTCTGCGGCCGTGGCGAAGTTGGGAGAGGCCAAGGTTCCGTTTATCTCTATCCTGGCCGATCCGACGTTCGGCGGAGTGACCGCGAGCATTGCCATGCTGGGGGACGTCATTATCGCCGAACCGAAGGCCCTGATCGGGGTTGCCGGTCCACGCGTCATCGAGCAAACCATCAAGCAGCAATTGCCGGATCAGTTTCAGCGAGCCGAGTTCTTGCTGGATCATGGGATGATCGACATGATCGTCGAACGCAAGCAACTGAAAGAAGCGGTGAGCACGCTGGTCGGGCATTTTTAGCAGGCTGCGGACAGTCCGATTCCACGCTGCCATGAGAGTTGGTTGTCGTGTCCGGTGCAGAAGTGGATGTTCCTACGGCCTTCTAGTGCAGGCAAACTCTCGCGAATAACCACGATGACCTATTCCGCCACCGTTCAATTTCTGTACGGCCTGCAGCAGCACGGCATCAAGCTGGGGCTGGAGACGATTCGCACCCTGCTCACCAGGGTGGGGGAGCCGCATCGTCGTTACCCGGTGCTCCACATCGGAGGGACCAACGGAAAAGGTTCCACTGCGGCGATGACCGCTGCGATGTTGCAGGCCGCCGGGTATCGAGTCGGCCTCTATACGTCTCCGCATCTGATCGACTTCCGCGAGCGCATCCGGGTCAACGGCGTGATGGTTTCGGAGGAGACGGTCGGCAGACTGGTCGATACCTTGCGCGGTGTCGCCGCGCCCGATCTTGCCCCCACGTTTTTTGAGTTCACGACGGCGTTGGCGTTCCATTATTTTGCGGAATGCCGGGTGGAGGTGGCGGTGCTTGAGGTCGGGCTGGGCGGACGGTTCGACGCCACCAACGTCGTGGAGCCGCTGGCCTGCGCCATTACGACGATCGGTCTGGACCACGAGGCGTATCTCGGGTCCACGCTGGAGGCGATCGCGTTTGAGAAGGCGGGTATCGTCAAAGCTGCCGTGCCGGTTGTGCTCGGTCGTATCGAGTCCTCGGCTCGCCGGGTCATTGAACAGCGCGCGTCGGAGGTGGATGCTCCCGTGTATTGTTTCGAGCGCGAGTTTCAGTGCGACGGTCCATCAACGGCCGATTGCCGGTATGCAGGAATGGTGGCAACGTACGATCACCTGTCCTGCCCGTTGCAAGGACGGTTTCAATTGGACAATATCGCCTGCGCCCTCGCCTTGATCGAACTGGCCCGCGAGCGCGGGTTCGTCGTGCCTGAAACGGCGGTGCGGAGTGGATTGCAGCATGTCGCTTGGGAAGGCCGTTTGGACATGGTCGGCGAGTCGCCGACAATCATGGTGGACGGGGCGCACAATCCCGCTGCTGCGGCTGTGTTGGCTGAGTATCTCGCCGATTGGCGGCGTGGCAGGCCCGGAGCGCGGGTCAGCCTGATTGTGGGGATGATGCGCGACAAACATCCGCGTGCGTTCCTTGCGCCGTTGTTGCCGCAGGTGGATACGTTGATCCTGACACAGGCGGATCTGCCGCGTGCCTCCACCGGTTTGGAATTGCAAACGCTTCTGCACGACTGTGCGCCGTCGGCCCTGGTGGCGGCCACCCCTGCCGATGCGCTGGCCTTGGCCAAGCGATCCACCACGCCGTCCGATCTGATTTGTGTCACGGGTTCCTTGATGCTGGTCGGCGAGATCAAGGCCCTTCTCCGAGGGTGTTCCCTCTCACCTGTTCGTGGTTGAGATGGGGCCAGACTGCTACTCGGCTCCCATACGGCGGCGGGCGACTGGTTGTCCGTTCCCGGTTGTTCTGCTTACGCTCCTCCTCAGCCTGTGCCTGCTCGTCGGATCTGCCCGGGCGGAGTCAACGGTGACCACCGCCTCGCCGGCCAACCAACCCCTCACCGTCACAGCCGAACGCAACGACCATCTGCAAGAGCAGGAGGTCTACGAGGCGGACGGGTCGGTGGTGGTGACGCAAGGGTCGCTTCGGCTCACTGCCGATCATGTCACCATCAATTCGCTGCCCGGTACGTTAGTGGCGACCGGACATGTGCATTTCTCCGACTCGAGTTCCGAGCTGACCTCAGAGCGGCTGGAATTGAATGTGAATACCGAAGCCGGAGTCGTGGCCCATGGATCGATGTATATCCGGCCGAGCAATTCGTTTTTCACCGGACGGAGCATCCGGCGGCTGTCCGAAGATCACTACCGGATCAAGGACGGCACGTTTACCAATTGCGACGCCAGGGACGGCGAAGTGCCGGCCTGGCGCTTCAAGTTCGACGATCGCGACGTGAACACGGGTGAGAGTATCGGGCTGAAGCGGGCCTGGCTCTGCATGCGTGATACGCCGATCATTCCCGTGCCGACGCTGACCTATCCTCTCACGACCCGTCAAAGCGGGTTCCTCATCCCGACGCCGGGGTATGACAACCGGTTCGGGCTGCACTACCAGCAGGGCTATTTCTGGGCGATCAACCCCAGCCAGGATCTGACGATCGCGCCGTCGTATTATTCCAACCTGGGATACGGCAGCGATTTTACCTATCGGTATTACCTGAATCGGCGTTCGAGCGGGCAGTGGTTCGCGAGCGTCCTCCAGCAGACTCAGTTGCCGAATGTGTCGGGTGTCGACCAGGCCGGTGGCGGCGAGCGGCGTTTGCGAGGCATCATCAGCGGCCAGCATGTGCAACAGGTGACGGACACGCTCCTGGTGCGAGGGCAGGCGTCGTTCGTGTCGGATCGGGAGTATCTCCAACAGCTCAGCAATTCGGGGGCGCAGCGGGCGTCGCCCAGCGGTGAATCGACATTGCTCGCCACACAACGTCTGCCGTATGGCAGCGCCTATTTTCTGGGCCAGTATCTCCAGCCGTTGAATTCGGGAGGACCCGATACATTCCAGCGTCTTCCGGAGGTCGGCTACGTGTTGCCGAATACCTCGGCGTTCGGGCTGCCGCTGCTCATGAACCTCGACAGTAATTTTGTGAATTTCTATCGGGAACAGGGGTTCACGGTGAATCGCATGGATTTGATGCCGGGCCTCACCACTGATGTGATCGATGTCGGGCACGTGATCGGTCTGACGCCGCATGTGAAGTTCAAGGAAGTGTATTACACGCGCGGGATTCAGGAGGCGAGCCCGCTTCACCGCGAGACTTTTTGGGCGGCCATGGATGCGTCGTCGCGACTGAGCCGCCGGTATACCGGAGTGGACGGCGGGAGTTTTCTGCACACCATTGAGCCGAGTGTCATGTACGAATACGTCCCCGGCAGCAACCAGTCCCAGATCGCGCAGATCGATCAGGTCGACGATATTCCGAAGAAGAACCTGCTGACCTATTCACTCCGGACCAAGCTGCTCGAACAACGGATCAATGGCCAATCGTTCAACTGGCTGGATCTCACCGTGGCACAGAGTTACCACCTGGGCGCGGTGCAGACGCGTGCGCGCGAGTTTACTCCCGGAGTCTTACCGTTCTTGGGCTCGCTGACCCAACCTCTGCAGCCGGCTATGGTGGACGTGCAGGGGCGGAAGATGTCCGATCTCTGGATGCGGGCTGTGATCGGCAATACTGCGCCGGAATTTTACCGGCCTCCGTCTGTGAACGAGGCGCTTGGGCAGAACGTGACATCCTCGCAGATGCTGCCTCCGATGAATTCGTATCTCACGGTCGATGCATTTCTCGATCCCTACCGAGGGACGTTCAGCCAGTGGAATACCGATCTTCGCCTGCAGCAATCCAACTATTGGTATTTCGAGGTCGGGTAGCGATTCAGCCAGGACGGCAACCGCGTCCGGCGCGGCGATATTTGGAATCCGGTCTCGTTTAACGAGGTCTATGCTCCGACAAAAGAGATTCAGTTCGCCACGATCGGGGGTGGATTCAGGACGCCGTGGGGGTGGAGCGTCGGGGCCAAAGGCTATTATGATGTCAAAGGCGGCCGGAGCCCTGAATTCGATGTGGTCGCGCTCTATCAAAACCCGTGCAAGTGCTGGTCGCTCGGGCTGTACTACCTGCAGTTCCCGGACCGCCAGAGTTATTCCTTTATGTTGAGCATGACCGGGATCGGATGGACGCAGAATTTCGGCACGATCGTGGCACGCACCATTCTGGGGCCTCTGTTGGTCGGAGATCGCGGCTTGCCTTGGGCCGAACATGGTGGGCCCTATGGTCGAACCCAGAATCCTCTGCCGATTCAATCGATGCCGATGGGTCGGTATTAGTCCGGACGATTCATGCCGACCTGCTCCGTCATCCGATCCTCTCATCCGGCGGGGCGGTTCTCGTTCCGCTTTCGAAGGGAAGCGCACGTGTTTTGCGGCGGCTTTCGGTGTGAATAGGCCCGACGGGATTGGGTCTCAGCGGCCTGATGACGGCCTGCATGATTCCGGGTTTCGTCGACCGGTTGCCTGCGGGGGAAGGACCGCTGATTGTTGTGGAGACGAGGGGGAAGGAGGCGGACCCATGCGGATGAGGCGATTCTGGCTCTGCGTAGTGGTCGGACTGCTGTGCTGGATGACCAGTCAGATCCTGGCTCCGTCTCACCTGTTCGCGGAGGAGCCGCCCTCCCATCTTCAACGTGCGGTGGTGTTTTTGAAGGCCGGGGACTATCGTCAGGCGGTGGAGGCCTGCCAGGCGGCCGTGCGAGATCGTCCCTCGGTTCGCACCTACGTGTTTCTCACCTATGTGTATCACGCCCTTGATGGATACCTTGAGCACCTCTCGGCGACCGATCAATGGGTGCGAGTGGAACAGCTGTACCTGAACCTCGCGACTGGACGGAGTGAGGATCTGATCGATCCGCCGGATGTGCTTGCACGGATCGCAAAGGAAGTGATTCAGCAGGCGGTACAGCGACAGTCTGACGTCACCGCGGCGATGGCGGCGCGGTTGGATGAGGCAGTGGTGAAGCAGCTCTGGCAGGAGCAGGAGGCCTGGCGGCGGGCAAAACCGGCTGACTGGTGGTCCGGTGTTCCTCCTGAGTGGCAGTGGGAGCGGCCGTGATTTGACTCTCTGCAAAATCATGTTATAGGATGACCAACGGTGTGTGGAGCCGCTTCAGCACATCGAGAACGATGGCATAGTAGGTCGGTTGAGCGAAGGAGGACACTGTGGCAGGCGATGCGTTGAAAGCGACTGATGCGACATGGGATGAAGATGTGATGAAGGCATCCGAATTAGTGATGGTGGATTTTTGGGCGGTCTGGTGCGGACCGTGTCAGATGGTTGCGCCGATCGTCGATGAACTCGCAAAAGAATATGCCGGTAAGGTCAAGGTCCGTAAGCTCAATACCGATGAAAATCCTGAAATCGCCGGTCGTTATCAGGTCATGAGCATTCCGACGATTTTGTTCTTCAAGAACGGGCAAGCGGTTGAGCGGTTGGTCGGCGCGCGTCCGAAGCGCCAGTTCAAAGAAATTATCGATTCGTTGCTCGCGCAACATTCCGGCGCTGCCTAGCGCCTGATATTCAGCGGCATGCTGACCGAGCTGCGCATCTCGAATTTCGGCGTGATTGAGCAGCTGGCCGTTCGTTTCGGCTCCGGCTTCATCGTGTTAACGGGTGAAACCGGAGCCGGTAAGTCTCTCCTGATCGATGCGGTGACCCTTCTCGTGGGGGGCCGCGCTTCCGCTGATCAAATCCGCGCCCAGGCCGAAGAGGCCGATCTTGAAGCGGCGTTTGTGTTGCCGCCCGATCATCCCATTCTTCGATTGCTTCAGTCCAAGGAGTTCTCACATCCCGGTGAGACGGATATCGTCGTCCGACGCGTGATCTCCCGCACCGGGCGCAATCGCACCTACCTCAACGGCAACTTGTGTCCGGTTCATCTGCTGGAAGAATTGGGCGGCGCGTTGGTGGATGTGCACGGACAGCATGAACAACAGTCGTTGCTCTCATCCTCGGCTCAGTTGGAGTCTCTGGATGCCTTCGGCCGACTGCATCCCTTGCGTCAAGACTACCAGGTGGCGTATCGCGCGTGGCAGGAACGGGTCGACGAACTGGCCACGGTGAGCGCTCAGATCGTTCAGCGCCGGGAGCGGGAAGATCTTCTCCGCTTTCAATTTCAGGAGCTCGCCGACGCCGCCGTGGAGGCAGGGGAAGAGGCGCGGCTTGAGCAGGAGCGCCCGCGACTGATGCATAGCCAGCAACTGGGCGTCCTGTCCGATCAACTCCACCAGTTATTGTATGCGGGTGATCAGGGCGTACTGAGCCTGCTGGCATCCGCGCGCAAACTGCTCGCGAGGATGGAGACGATCGACCCGACTGCGGTTGAATGGATGCGAGTGGTGGACGAGGCGGTTGTGCCCTTGCGAGATCTGGCAGATCAGGTCCGGCACTATCGCGATCAAGTTGAGGCCAATCCGGCTCGATTGATGGAGATCGAGCAGCGGTTGGATCGCTTGCATCGGCTCAGTAAGAAATACGGCGGCTCCGTGGATGCGATGCTGGCGTTGCACGAGTCTCTGCGGATCCAGCTCGCCCAACTGGATACGGCAGAGACCCAGCTGGAGGATCTGGCGCGTGCTGTCGAAGATGGGGCGAGGCGTGTCGGTGAGCTGGCCGGACGTCTCTCGCGTAAGCGAGGCGAGGCGGCAAAGAAGCTGATGATGCAGGTGACAAAAGAATTGAGTGCGCTTCGTATGGAGCGCACGCGCTTCGGCGTGGAGGTCGTTCCGTTGACCGGCACCACGACCTATGGCCAGACGGGACAAGACTCCGTGGAGTTTGTTTTTTCGGCGAATCCTGGTGAGCCGCTCAAGCCGCTCGCGAAGGTCGCCTCCGGTGGAGAACTGTCCCGTGTCATGTTGGCCTTGAAAACCGTGTTGGCCGAGAGTGATCGGGTGCCCGTGCTCATTTTTGATGAAGTCGACGCCGGTGTCGGTGGAGCGGTGGCTGAGGTGATGGGAACGCGTCTTCGTGACCTGAGTCGGCATCACCAAGTGTTGTGCGTGACGCATCTTCCGCAGGTCGGGTCCAGGCCCATGCGCATTATCTGGTCGAGAAGCAGGTGCGACAGCAGCGCACCGTCACGCAGGTCAGGCTGCTGACGGAGCGCGAACGCGAAGAGGAAGTCGCCCGGATGTTAGCCGGAGTCACGGTGACCAAGAGCGCGCGTGCGGCGGCGGCTGAAATGATCGGCGGGGCGAAGGAGCGGCGTACGCGGTCGGATTAACTTGCCGGCGAGGTTTTCGCGATGGCGAGAGCCGGCAGGGAAGACTTGCATTCCCGCACCACCTGCGCAAACAGCTCGGTCAGTCTCGGATCGAAGCGGGTCTCCGCTTGAAGGACGATCTTGCGGATGGCGTCGTCGATGGACATCGGTACGTGCCCCGGCATATCGACCGTCAAATTGTCGAAGACTTGGGCGATGGCGACGATGCGCGCCAGGAGTGGAATGCCTTCGCCCTCAAGCCCGTGGGGGTTGCCCAATCCGTCGAACCGTTCGTGGTGATAGGCAACGATCTGTCCGACCTCAGCCTGAAATCCGAGTGGCAGCAGCATCCGCGCTCCAGCTTCGGAATGTTCCTTGGCGAGGGCGCCGCTCTTAATCCCATCCTCATCATCCGGTGCATACTTATAGTTGGGAAGACAGATCCTTCCGATGTCGTGGAGGAATGCCCCCAGCGCGAGTGCTTTCTGTTCGGGAAGGGGGAGATTCAATTGGTTGGCGAGGAGCGAAGCGTAAAAGCTGACGCGGCTGCAGTGGTTCAAGAGTTGACGGTCTTTCGCTTCAAGGAGATCGGACAATAAGGGGATCAAGGTTGTGACGTCGTTTGTATTGGCGGCGGCTTCCGGAGTGGATTTACCGATGGCGAAATAGTTGGTGTGCAAATCTTTCCAAGCCTGAGTCGCGTCCTGCTCCGTGCCCCACAGCGCGGTCGATGTTTTCAGAAACGAGCGT
>JACOEF010000428.1 GCA_024998705.1 Nitrospira sp. | reverse complement strand
CCCAGCCGGAGGTGTTCCGGGCGGAGGGTGAGGATGTCGGCCTTGTCGAATTTGGGGGGCTCGTCAGAACTGCGAGGTAAGGCCATGGCTCTGTCAGTGGCGCGCAAACGGCCGGTCCGTGGATAAGGATGTCAGGTTCTGGACTGTATCGGATGAAGCGAGAGGAAACTTGAAGGTGCCGTGGCAAACGAGGCCCGCCGGTGAGATATTCGGATCCGCCTCATCACCTTGCGCACCCCATGGGGCCGTTGAGTCGTGGCCTGGGGACGTTGAACCCTGCTGATGGCCTCGAGTTGAAGCACCTGGCTCAGGAACTGATTCCGACTCGCTCCGGGTGCATTATTGGTAGCTTCGAGGGGCCGGTCGATAGTATCGTATGAGTTCGATTCTTGGAGCGTGGAGCATGGCGCCGAACCAACAAGGCAATCCGACGACGATGCGAGTTCCGGTTGCGGGCTGGTGGGTCCTGGTGATGGTGTTGAGCAGTTGGAGTGACGCCGGCGCTGCCCAACGGTTCGTGGATATGACCTATCCCTTCGATGAGACCACTCAGGTTTGGCCTGCCAATCCTCCCTTTCATCGTGAGTCGACAGCACGGGGAGGGATGCCCACGGAAAAATGGTACGCCACAGGGCAGGTGGCGTTGTCCGAACATGCCGGAACGCACATGGATGCGCCCGTTCATTTTGCGGAGGGGCAAGCGGGGATCGACGGCATTCCGGTCGACCGATTGGTCGGCCCTGCCGTGGTCATCGACGTGCGCGCTGCGGTGAAGGACGATCGCGACTATCGAGTCTCCCTGTCGGATATTCATCGGTGGGAGTCTGCGCCCAAGACGATTCCAGCGGGGGCGATCGTGATGCTGCTGACCGGCTGGGGAGCGTATTGGACGGATCGTCAACGGTATTTCGGCAGCGCTACGCCGGAGCTGCCGACGACGCTGCATTTTCCTGGCTTTTCGCAAGAAGTCGCGGAGTTTCTCGTGTCGGAACGGCGCATCTCCGGAATTGGAATCGATACAGCCAGCATCGATTATGGCCCCTCCCAGGATTTTGTGGTGCACCGGATTGTGAACGGGGCCGGTCTCTATGGGCTCGAGAATGTGGCGCGGCTGGATGAGGTGCCTGCGTCGGGGGCCACGGTCATGGCTCTCCCGATGAAAATTGCAGGTGGAACAGGGGCACCGGTTCGAATCATTGCGATTCTGCCTTAGCCCGGATTATTCATGAATAGTCCGGGCTTGCAGGATGGTGAACAAGGCCGCCAGCTTCGTTCTCGCCTCGCTGGACGACCTTTTTGACCATTCTGACTTCCTTGGTTTTTAATCATCTGGTGGAATTGAAATGAATAGGTGCCGGCTCTACAGCGATTTTAACTGCCCCTTTTGTTACGCGATGCATTAGCGCCTCCATGCATTGGGCGTCATGGATCGAATGTCCTGGCAGGGAGTTCAGCATGCGCCGCATCTGCCGGCCCCAATGGCTGGCTGGGGAGGGCATCTTGGCGCTGAATTGAAGCAGGAGGTGCAGATGGTCCGCCGGTTGGCGCCCGGGTTGCCGATCGTGGTGCCGCCGGGGAAACCCAATACGGGACGGGCGATGGCTGCGTCCGCGCGTGCGCTTCGTATCGACCCGCTTCGGGGAGGGGCGTTTGTACGCTCGTTGTATCGCTTGTTCTGGCTGGACGGACAGGATCTCTCCGATGACGCGGTGCTGCAGCAGGAGGCCGAACGTCACGGATTGGCCTCCTCGCAGATCGTCGGCCCACAGGCCGGCTCCGTCGATGCGATCCTGCGGGCCTGGAATACCCAGTGGGCTGAGGCGGATCATCAAGGCGTGCCGCTTCTTCAACGCACTGACGAAACCCTGCTCGTCGGGCTGATGCCGGTGGACGTCATCGAACGATTTCTCTCCTGAGCGTAGCCCCTCGTTCTGCCTCCCTTCCCCTGATCATCGATAGATTCACCTCGCCGCCTGACCGGTTGACCCCGCGCTCGATCCGGCTGCAAGAACTGCCGAATCAGTTTGTGGGCCACCGTCCCCGTGGTATGAGTAGCCTATTGCCGGACTAAGCCATTCTACTGCGTTATTTAGCCCACAGGAGTGACCCATGCAATCAACGCGTTGCTTCCTTGTCACGTTTATCTTGAGCTGTCTGTTGTTCGGGACGCATCATGCCGGTGCCTCGGCGGCCGAGCCGGCAGAGACTCCGTCAACATCTCCGGATGCCACACCGCAAGATGCAAAACACGAATTCTATGTCAGTGTGTATGTGCAGGGCAGCCGGCCGCTGAATCGTCCGGTCAGGTTGCAGGAGGATCCCTTCACGAACACCGACGTGCAGGGTGGGTTAGGAGGCGGGTTGAAAGTTGGGTTTTTCCCGGCGTTCGCCGGCCGCTTCGTCGGGTTGGAGGCGGATCTGTCCGGGCTGGATGGAAAGGTCAATGCGCCGTTGGCTACGACAGGCGGTGTGGCGAGGAGCGCGAATTTCCGTCTCCAGTCCGTCAATGTCATGGCGAATGTGTTGCTCCGTTATCCCGGCGAGACGATTCAACCGTACATCGGTATCGGCGCCGGGTTGTCGGGAGGGTTTGCACGGGATTTGAATCTCCAGCACAGCACCTTCGGCACAGTGCATGAAAATGCCGCCGACGGCGCCTTCGCCTATCAGATTCTCGGTGGGGTGCGCGCCAACGTCACTGAGCGCATGTTCCTCTTTACGGAATACAAATATTTCGTCGCGAATTATCAGTGGGAGAGTGAAATCGCGAACGGTGCGCGCGGTCCGTCATTTACCATGAACTATCGAGCGCACATTCTCTCCGGCGGCATCGGCTTCACTTTCTAGCAGGATGCGGAAACGGTGTGTGAGCGGCGCGCTCGACATCCGTGAACTGTATCTCGCCGGGGTTGTAGCCGGGCTGCCGCGAAAGACGAACGACACTTCACGAACGACGGAGTAAGAGTCGACCTTGTTCACGTATCCTGCGGGGATTGTTTGTCTAGCCCGCATCATTCATGAGCGCCTCTGCTGCAATCGTGGATTTGCAGCTACGACCAGCCTGTCGGCGGGCGGGCTCGCCGCTCGGTCGGTCGACATCTTGTTCAAGGATGCCTTCCTCCCTCACGACTCCGCGTGCCCGTCTCGCTGTGCGACTCCGCACGTTCGCGACGAACCGTCATGAATAATGCGGGCTGGTGCGATCTGTGTGGGCTGCTGAATGTCTAGTGTGCCGATGGAGTTGTTCTACAGCCTGCTAAGCCCTCCTTTTCGTCGTATCGCCTCCGCCCGGTTTGGAGGGGATTCCTTCCACAATCGTTTGTCTGCTGCGGCCGGCATCCCGGCGACCGTTCACGCTCTCTTTCAGCGCTGATTGTTCCCGCGGGTGCCGATTGAGAAACCCTCTTCTTGGGAGCACATCGCACCCTGTGACCCGCTTGCAGTTCAGCCTGGGTGAGGCATAAGATATCGCATCGCCCCGCTCGTTCACCTGGCAAGCACGGAGGCAAGAGCTGTGTTCTGGGACAAGCGGGATCCTTCCCCCAAACCAGAGCGTCTCTGTTCGTTTTGCGGCAAGCGTCAAGACGCGGCTCGTTCTCTTATTGCCAGCCCTGAGCCGTATAGCTGCCACTCGTGCCACATCCCGTCTCCGTTGCTCATCTGTGAGGAATGCGTTCAGCGCTGTTCCCTGTCTTTGTCTAAGGGCAAGAATGGCGGCGAGCAGGGTTCATCCTCGTCCTTGCCGCTGGTGATCCCCAAGCCGACCGACATCAAGGCGATACTCGATAGCTATGTGATCGGGCAGGATCGCGCCAAGAAAGTTCTCTCCGTCGCGGTCCACAATCACTACAAACGGATTTTGAATCGGGAACGGCTGAAACACGTCGATCTTCAAAAGGGCAACATCCTGATGATCGGATCGACCGGTACCGGGAAAACGCTCCTATCACAGACGCTGGCCCGTATCCTTCATGTGCCCTTTACCATTGCGGATGCTACGGCGCTGACCGAGGCCGGTTATGTGGGTGAAGATGTCGAGAACGTCGTGCTCAAGCTGCTTCAGAGCTGTGAGTATGATGTTGCGCGCGCCGAGACCGGTATCATCTATATCGATGAAATCGACAAGATCAGCCGCAAGTCGGAGAATCCGTCACTGACGCGGGATGTATCGGGCGAGGGGGTGCAGCAGGCACTGCTGAAGCTGGTCGAAGGGACGATCTGCAATGTGCCGCCGAAGGGCGGGCGGAAGCATCCCGAACAAGACTACATTCGCGTGGATACGACGAACATTCTGTTCATTGCCGGTGGAGCGTTCGTCGGATTGGATCAGATTATCGCCCAACGGACAATGCTTAAGCGGATGGGGTTTGGTGCGATCAATCCCGCAAGCGGGATCGACGGCCACACCGGCCTGTTGCATCACGTTGCATCCGAGGATCTGTTGAAATTCGGGCTCATTCCCGAATTTGTGGGCCGATTCCCGGTTCTGACCACCCTGTCGGATTTGGACGTACCTGCGCTCATTCGCATCTTGACCGAGCCGCGCAACGCGCTGGTGAAGCAGTATCAGGCCCTCTTTGAGCTCGAGGGGGTTGAGCTTCAGTTTACCGATTCCGCGATTAAGGCCGCGGCCCGCCGCGCGGCTGTCATGAAAACCGGAGCGCGGGCACTCCGCACGATCCTGGAAGAGGTGATGTTGGACCTCATGTACGATGTGCCGGCCTTGAACGGGGTAAAATCCGTGGTGATTACTGAAGAGGCCATTGCCGGGATCGGGCAACCGCAAATTCTTACCTGATACGCGAGATCCCAATACACACCATCCGTCAGCCGCAGGGTTTTTTCCCGTCATTGAGCGGAACGTGGGACAAACCTACCCTCTCCCGCCACGTTTCATGTGCCGGAGCAACGTGAAACGTGAGGGTGCGCATGTGCCTGGAAGGAATCCACGATTAGGCTGCGTGCCTGCTTCGTGTGTCGTGTGCAACAGTTTCGAAGGAACGAGCGCCATCATGAGACGCGGCAACCCGCCGCTTCTCAGACTCACTCTCCCCCGCCATCGACCAAGCCAGCAGCCATACCAGCGCAACCATTGTTCCGAGACCGATGATCTCGACGGACATACGTCACCTCCGTTGACTGAACCACGAGATTCGTGGGTTCTTCAACAGGCACCTATGCGGCTTGACGAGAACCGGTAGGGGCTTGCCTGATGGCCTCGTTCGGCTCTCCGACGCTTCCGTTTGATGCCTTGTGCGACTTTTTCGACCCTGAGTAGGTGATGTCTATGCAGACAAACAGGGTCGCTACCATCGCCAAGATACCTATGACGATTCCCCAATATACTTCTGACATAAGCCACGCTCTCGCACGAGCTGTGCGAGTCCTTCTACCCATGCGCCGTCATATCGCCATGCGATATGCCTCCTCGGCCTTGCCGCACTGTGCTTCGATTGGATGGTTGCTGGAGATGACATCACGCCCTTCTTTCAACGTCGGGCAACCAGACCGGTGCAGGCCCACTCTCTCGAGGTTTTGCTCACGTCACATAGAGCGAATTTCGGCGGCTACAGTCGGCCGCATGCCGTACATTTTGGATGAAGGTGATCGGGTGAGAACGGAAGGTGTAGGGAGCCGTCCCTGAGGACGCAAGCACACCAGAAGAAGGCAACTTCGCTCTATTGCTGGAAAGAATTCGTTTGGGGAGAAGGCCACACCTGCCAGGCACGCCCCGTTGGATTTGCACTCCACGGAAGATCATGGCAACCACCTCCGGAATGAGGCGGGTCGTGAACCAGTTTTTATTCTATGCCCCGATCAGACACCGGTCAAGGGCGAGCATAACAAGACACTTGTCGAGAAGCAGGGACGAATGATCCGGATGGATTTCTTAGATGACGTCGTCAGGCAGTGAGGGGAGGGGACGTGACGGGTGTTTGGAAGATTTGAATCGGAGGGTGAACTCTTGCTGCTCGGCGTCGGGTGAGAGGCCGAATGATCCTTCGGCAATCAGGTGTTCCTGCGAACGTGATTTGCCTTGGGGAAACAGTTTGAGTCGGAACTGGCCCGCTCGAGCCTGTGTCTCACCGTCCTGCGGTAGACGTCCTTCGATATCGATGTATTCCTGCAACGCGGCGACGGCGTGGTCGTAAAGGCCGCGCAGGAGACTATCAGAGGTAGTCGTGTCGAATGATTCGACCACGTGTGGGGTATGTGGTGCGTCGCTGGGCCCTGCATATCCCTCCGCAGCCGAGAGCAGCGGTGCTGTGCAGAACAGCGCCACAATGAGCCAGTGTGCCATGCAGCAGTCTAGCGGGCGGAAAAAAATGAGTCAAGTTGACCGGGTGCGAGCGGCGTTGCTGATCGGGTCAATCGGGGGCGTTAACAGCGCGACAGCAGTTTCTCATTCCGATTCCACTGCGACACCGTACCGCTGTTGTCGGTAAGTTCAAGTTTGTCGTTCGCCAACACCCGTATCGTGAGTGGCGGAGTCTTGCTCTGAGGGATGGTGAGACGGAGCTGGTTGGGTTCTTTTTCGATTCGACCGGATTGCGATGTGGCTTTGTAGAATTCCGAGACATTGGCTGCGGTGATCGTCCAGACAAACTCTTCCTGCCGATCGATGAACTTGGCCGACCCTTCCCAGGTCCCGACGAGGGAGGGCTCGACCGGGGGAAGCCGCTTCACGGCGACCTTGTGTGGGGCGGTTGTGAAGGAGCGCCAGAGGAGAGGGTCGAATTTGTTCGGCCCCTGATTCTTGGCGAGTTTGTCCCAGGTCACGCTTAGGATTCCGGTCGTTGAGAACCGGTCATTCCCGGCCAGTCGATAGGTTCCGTGGAGAATCTCTTGATAGGATTCAGCCTGCCAGCGTCCCCGGTCCGCCGTGACCGTGCCCGGCATCAACACGGCCGTCGTCAGAGACCAGGTGCCGCCGTCGCTCAGCGCAAGATGGCCTTTCGCATACATTAATCCGACGGGCGGGCAGCCATACCAGTCACCGGCCCATTGGGCCGAAGCGGCGGGTAGTCCCGGTTCCGGTGACGCCGCGGAGGCGGTGTGAAGGGGGCCCCCAAGCCTGGTTGCCGCGACCTTGGCAAGGTTGGTGACGGCTGCCTGCGCGTTTGGTTCCTTCGAGGACGAGAGCGACAGGGTGACGAGGGCGTCGGCTTTCAGAAACGTCAGCTGAATCCCGCCGATCGGCGAGCGCAAGGTGAAGGCGCCGTCGCCGACCCCGGGGACCGGCTGGTGACCGGCCTTCGAGCGCTGATCACGGAACAGGCTTTTCTTGTCCCCGTCGGGGCCGGGGTTGAGTTCCACGGTCACAGTTTCTTGCGGATTACGTTTCGCCTGGTAGAGGCATTGGCGATCATTCTGGCGCAGGCCCGGGGTGACCGGGGTGCCGATGGCCAATTCGACCTCGGCTTCGGTCACAATCAAGCAGGCGTTGAGATTGGATGTGAGGACGTCGGAGGACTGTGAACAACCGAGCATGGCCGTCCAGGACAGGAACAGGCCTAGGAGCGGTCGCATCAAAGAAAAGTACGCCATGGCATGGGCAGTCTAGGAGGGTTCAGCGGCAAATTGCAAGGTGCGCCGCCACGCTCCGGTGATGACGCTGCGGGGGGTGCAGTGGACGGCCTGCGTCACGTGTCGGACAGGCGTGATCGCAATCAGTCTGGAATAAACTTCAAGGAGACGCCGTTGATGCAGTAGCGGAGGCCGGTGGGTCTAGGCCCGTCATCGAAGACGTGTCCTTGATGGCCGCCGCATCGGGCGCAGTGGACCTCGACCCGGGTCATGAAGAACTTGGTATCGGTTCGCTTCTCCACCACCTTGGCGTCGATCGGTTGCCAGAAGCTGGGCCAGCCGGTCCCGCTGTCGAACTTATGTTCGGAAGAATAGGCGGGTAGGTCACAGCCGGCGCAGTAATAGGTGCCGGCCTGATGATTCTCGTGGAGCGGACTCGTAAACGCCCGCTCGGTATCTTCATGGCGCAGGACCTGGTAAGCCGCGGGCGTCAGCAGTTTTTTCCATTCGTCGTCGGTCTTGGTCACTTTTATGATATCCCCGACTTCAATCTTGGGAGGCATAGGGCATCTCCTTGTCTCTCTTCTCTCTGTAGACCCATGTGCGGAAGATCGTGATCAGTCGACACTCAAGCAATCCTTACATATGGCACTAGGGAAGGGCAAGGCTGGTGGCAAGGTCAGTGGCAAGGTTACCGGATGGGTGCGCGGGGAAGTGAGTGGTGGCGAAGGCCGGGGGATTGAATGACGGGCCCCGGCTGAACAGCCGGGGCCCAGGATCTTACGAGGCCGTGGAGGTGGCCAACGGTTCGCCCCGTTCGGGCGAGGGTGGTGTATCTTGGTTGAAGGCCGCCGGGAGAACCTGCTCGATTCGTTCTACGGGAATGACCGTGAGTTCATCGCGCACTTCCTGCGGGACTTCCTTCAAGTCCTTCTCGTTGGCCTTCGGCAGAATGATTCTCCGGATGCCTGCGCGATGCGCGGCCAGGACCTTCTCCTTGATTCCGCCGACCGGCAGCACCAACCCTGTCAGGCTGATCTCTCCCGTCATTGCCGTGTCGCTGCGCACCGGCTTGCCGACATAGGCCGAAGCCAGCGCGGTCGCCATGGTGATTCCGGCCGAAGGGCCGTCTTTGGGAATGGCGCCCGACGGGACGTGGATGTGCACGCCGTGGCGTTTGAAGCGCGAGATGTCCAACCCCATACTCTCGGCATGCGACCAGAGGTAGCTGCGCGCCGCGCGTGCCGACTCCTGCATGACATCGCCCAATTGTCCCGTCAGCGTCAGTTCGTGACTGCCGGGCAGCAGAGTTGTCTCGATATACAACACGTCACCGCCTGTCGGAGTCCACGCGAGACCGGTGGCGACTCCGGCCGGCAGATTCTTTCGCGCCTCTTCCGGCTGGAATCGTTCCTGTCCGAGCCACTCGTCCAAGAGCGGTTGTGTGATGTCCACGGGGCTCGTCGGCGCGTCGGCCGACCGATCCGCGAAGGTCACGGCCACCTTTCTCGTAATGCGGCCGAGCATCTGTTCCAACTGCCGTACGCCCGATTCTCTGGTGTAGCGGCCGATGATCTGGTCGAGCACCGATTCCGGAAGATTCACCTCTTCGGCTCGCAGGCCTGCCTCCTTCAGCCGTCTCGGCCAGAGGTACCGCAGGGCGATTTCTCGTTTCTCCCGCTCGCTGTATCCGTTCAGCCGAATGATTTCCATCCGGTCGAGCAGGGGTTGCGACAGAGTCTCCAGCGTATTCGCCGTCGTGATGAAGAAGACTTTCGAGAGATCGAACGGCAAATCGAGATAGTGGTCCCGGAACGTATGGTTCTGCGCGGGATCCAGGATCTCCAGCAAGGCCGCCGCAGGATCGCCGCGGAAATCATGGCCGAGTTTATCGACTTCGTCCAGCATGATGACCGGATTGTTCACGCCGGCTCGCCGCACCGCCTGAATGATCCGGCCGGGCAGGGCCCCGACATAAGTGCGGCGGTGGCCGCGCAATTCGCCTTCGTCATGCAACCCGCCGAGGCTGAAGCGTTCGAACGTTCGTCCCATGGACTTGGCGATGGACTGTCCCAAACTGGTTTTCCCCACCCCGGGAGGACCGACGAGGCAGAGGATCGGCGCCTTGGCGGACGGGTTTAGTTTCAAGACCGCCAGGTGCTCCACGATGCGTTCTTTCACTTCCTTGATGCCGTAGTGATCCTCGTTCAACACCTTGCGGACGTGCGCGAGATCGAGTCCTTCTTCCGAGGACTTGTTCCACGGCAGTTCGAGCACCAGCTCCAGATAACTCCGGATCACTTGATGCTCAGGTGATGCGCTTGGCGTCTTGGCGAGGCGCGCCAATTCACGGTCCGTCTCTTTCCGGACCTGTTCCGGGAGATTGGCTTCTTGGATCTTTGTTCTCAACGCGCCGACTTCATCTTCTTCCCCGTTCCCTTCGCCCAGCTCCTGCTGAATCGTCTTGAGCTGCTCGCGCAGGAGATATTCCCGCTGGGTCTTGCCGAGTTTCTCCCTGGCTTCGCTGGTGATTTTGTCGCGCAACTGCAGAATCTGGATTTCGCGCGACAGCGCCGCATAGAGCCCGCGGAGCAGATCGGCTCGGGTGGAGGCGGCAAGCAACTGCTGCTCGCCGTCCAACGTGAGATTCAACAACGACGCGATGCGATAGGCCAGTACCACGGGATCTTCCTCCGTGCCCAGGGCCGCCACCGCTTCATGTACGCCGGGAGTCTGGATCAGTTTCGGCAGTTCGGTAATGATGTCCAGAATGGCCCGATGCAGCGCCTCGACTTCTGTGCTCTGCTCGCTTGGCGGATCCAGCTGTTTTACGCGGGCCTGCAGGTACGGATCCACTTGGTCGAGCTTCAGCAGTACGAAGCGCTCCAGCCCTTGAATCAAAATATTGTAGTGCCCATCAGGCGTGCGGGCGGTCTGTTTGATGATCGCCTTGGTTCCGATGGGATAGAGATCTTCCTGGGTCGGCTGATCGGTTTGCGCATCCCGCTGAGCCACCACGAGGAGCGTTTTGTCCTCGGTCTTCAGCGCTGCCTCGACAGCGGCGATCGAGCGGTCCCGGCCGACGGTTAAGAGCATCATGGTACCGGGGAACAACACCGTCCGCTTCAGGGGCAGCACGGGCAAATGCTTGAGTATCGGGACATTCGAATCGTTCATAGTATCCTCCGCTGTGCTCGGATGGTCATCGGGCGAGAGCGGCGTGACGGGTACGGAAGACACGGTCACGCTCGTTCTTACCGGTTAAGATAGCCACAAGACGGAATGAGTCAAGCGCAGGCTTCGAGAGGAGAGCAAATGGCTAATAGCGTATAGCCAAGCGGAGGCGCGGCGACCGGAATGAGAGACTCTCTACGATTTAGTCTCCCAGTTCAGCTATTAGCTATTCGCTATAAGCTCCTGCTCCCCACCATTCTGCTATCGGTCGATGAAGAGGCTGCTCTGGTTTTCAATGAACGTTTTTCGATTGAGGCGCACTGGACGTGCACCTTTGGCGGGCGGAGGAACGGAGGAATAGTCGTCCCTCCCATCCAGGTCGAAAAATGCGCCGATGCTGTGCTCCGCCCCATGACCGAGGCCACTGCCGACGGCATATTGATCCGCACCGCCTTCTTCGATGAACAGTCCCCATCCACCGAGATCGCCCATTCCTAAGCCCGTCGAAGCCGGCAGATCGTAAAAATCGCTGTCCATGCCGCCGTCAATGGCGAGCGCTACGCTGCCGTCCCAGGCCGCACCGCCGTTATAGAAAGGACCCTTGGAGCCATATCGGTCTTTACCTTCGTAATCGATGCTCAAGCCGACCCCGAAGTGTGCGGCGGTGCCGTGGCCATAGCGGGCGGCCTGGTGCTCATCGTCACCGGCTAGATCCAGCTTCACACCGAGGCCGAAAAAATACCCGTGGCCCTGGGAGAAGTTGGCGCTACGATACCGGTCCCGACCATCCAGATCAATGAAGAGGCCCCACCCGCCGGCCAGACTTTGCGCACGGTGCGACGCTTGTTTACTGAAGACCCGAAGTCCGGATCCGGTTCCAAGCCCGAAACAATCGTATTGAAACGCAGGGTCCTGCGGGGGCGTATGGGGCGTCTCGGTCTCATTGTATGCGCTGGGATAACGCCCGCCGCATTCGTAGGAATCATTTCCGGATACGTCGATCAGGGCCCCGACACCCAACGGCGCTCCGAAACCGAGGGCAAATCCGAAGCTCGTATATCGATCGTCTCCCGCACGATCGAGCAAGAGACCGAACCCGCCGAACGCCGCGCCCTGGGTAAATCGGCTTCCTTCGTAGATGTCCTGTCCTTCTCCATCATACAGGATGCCAAGGCCCGCGAGGCCGACTCCACCGGTGCCGGGAGCCAAATGATAGGTATCGTCGCCACTGTGGTCGATGACGATGCCGATTCCCGCCCGCCCGGTGGCCAAGCCAAGAGGCGCGGGTTGATAGGTATCGTTGCCGCTCAGATCAACGACCACACTGTTCCCCAGATCGCTGTTCGGGCTCGCTCCGATTGCGCCTCGGTAGGTGTCATTGCCCCCCAAGTCGATGATCAGCGCGGCGCCCTTCTCCAGCTCATACGTGTTGGGGCCGTGGCCCCCTACGACCAACAGTCCGTAAGACGTCTGCTGGGCCAGGAACAGATCTCCGGTGATGCCGGACACCGTTTGGGTGATCGGGGAACGGTTGTGGAAGGCGATCTCCAGTTGTTGGAGAAATTTCAGGTTGCCGATCCGCGACAACCGTTGTGCGGCACTGATGAGCAGGGCATAGTCCACCTGTTGCGCGAGCATGGTTGCATAGCGGGCGGCGGCTTCGGCTTCCGACAGGCCCGCAGGCGAGGTGACCTGAGGACTGAACTGTTCCACGAGGGTGTGGGCCTGAGTGAAGAGGAATTCACGGTTTTGCGGGGACAGGTGGCGGAGCGCCTGTTCGCGGTCTTGATAGGCATGTTGGAGCACATCGATGAGAAAGGCCAGCAGGTCCTCGCTGGCCAGCGTCACGGGAAAGGGTAGTGGCGCAAAGGAAGTTCCGACACGGTCCATCCCACCTTCCAGGATGTCGATCACCGCCGGAAGTTCTTCGACGCCGGATTCAGCCGCGGTGGCCGCCAACAGGGTGGTCTGCTCTGTTGCGGTCAGGCCGTCCCAGGGATCAGTGAGCGTGCGCAACACCAGGTTCCGTTTAAACTTCGCCGGCTTGTTCGTGTGGTCGGCCAGACTCTTGCGCACCGCCGGGAGTGTCGAATTCAGGTTATCGCGGAGGTCCGGCTCGACGATGCCTGCGAGTCGGGCTAGGAGTGCCTGTTGCTGTCGATCCACCGGTTGATCGGAGGGCTGGGTCACGGCGAAGAGCTGCGAGATGTGGGCACAACCGCCGAAGGCAAAGCAGAGGGCCATTGTGAGCAGGAGGCGCAGCAATCGGCTCGGAATGCGGAAGCGGTTGATGTCTGCCCGGCGCTTCTTCGGACCGCAGGGGCGAGGGGACGACGAGGATAGGCCCTGTGGAGAGGAGACTCCGTCGATCACAGGTCCGCTTCCCAGACGCATGGAGGTCGGCACCGGTTATTCATGCGCGGCGCTGTCATCAGGTGAGAGGATTCCTGCGTCCCGCAGACACTCGTCCGACCAGGCCCGGATGTCATGGGCTTCGAGGTGGGTCCGCATGCGACGCATGCGTTCCCGGCGTTCCTCCAAGGGCATTTCGATGGCTTGGCGGATGGCATCGGCCACCCCCTCAAGGTCGTAAGGATTGATGACCAAGGCACCGGTCATTTCCTCGGCTGCGCCGGCCATGTGGCTCACCAGCAGCACACCCTTCTCCTCGACCTGGCTGGCAACATATTCCTTGGCGACCAGGTTCATGCCGTCGTAAACGGAACTCACCAGCGCCAGGTCCGCCATCCGGTAGTAGGCGGTCAGGGTGTCCATGCCGAGGCGGCCTTCCCGGAATTCAATCGGTCGCCAGCGGGACGCCTGAGGGCTGCCCGCGTGGGAGATACTGCTGTACCGCATGTTGATGTCGTTCACGGCCTCACGGATGAGCTCCCGGTAGCTTCGATAGGCTTCCACATCGCCTCTGGTCGGTACGGCGATTTGAATGAAGGTGAAGTGGCCGCGATATTGCGGGTACTGCTCGAAGAAGGCGTCGATCGCCCAGAATCGTTTGAGCAGGCCTTTGGTATAGTCGAGCCGGTCGACGCCGAGACCGATGCGTACCTCGGGCTGAAAGACATGCAGATTACGCAACACGTCCATCGCGTGTGTGACTGGCGTGGTGCGGGCGCGCTCAGACCAGGCTTGGAAACTCACGCTGATCGGCCGCGCCACGAGTCGCGTGGTATGGCCTTTATAGTCGATGCGAAGGTCGTCGCTCCGAACCTCGGCGCCCAGGAACTCCCTGGCGCATTCGACGAACGCGTGGAGAAAGTGCTGTGTCTGGAACATCAGCAGGTCGCTCGCCAGCAACGAATCCAGCAATTCACGCCGCTCGGGCAGAATGCGAAACGCGTCAGGACCGGGCCAGGGTGTATGCCAGAAGACGGCGACCGGCTGGGTCAGCAATGAGGCCTTGATGAGCCCGGGTACCAGAGCCAGGTGAAAGTCGTGCACCCAGACAAAGCCCGATTTCTCGCGCACCTCGTCGAGGACAGCTGCCGCAAAGCGCGCGTTCATGGCCTGGTAGGCATGCCAAAAGGCTTTGCGATAGGCGACGCGGTCGAGGGTAAGATGGCACAGGGGCCAAAGCACTTGGTTGGCGTACCCTTGGTACCCGCCCTTGATTTCAGCCGCCTCCAGCCAGACGCGGCGCAGGCGGTAGGTGGGGGCGTCGGGAGGCACTTCGACCACCATGTCTTCATCCACCACGTCGCGATCCGCTTTGCCGCTGCCCCAGGCAATCCAGGTGCCGCCGAGCCGCCGCATGACCGGATCGAGTGCCGAGACGAGACCGCCGGACGTGCGCTCCCAGATCAGCCGATTCTTTACCTGCCGGTGTTCGTACGGCTCGCGGTTGGAGACAATGATGAGGCGTGAGAGTGAGAGATCGTTCGTTGGTTGCCGCTCTTCAACTGGCGCGTGGGATGCGTTCATACGCCTCCGGCGCCCGCCCAATGGGCGGGTAACGGGCGTGTCGTATTCATACGTTGAAAATAGGAGTCTTTCGCCACGCTGTCAAGGGCGAGGTTCCAGGAGCTAACAAGAGCTGATGGCGTATAGCGTATGGCGAGAAGGGAAGAGCGTATGGCTGGGAGCAGGAATTAGAGATGTGGCGGCGGACCAGGGACGCTTCACTACTTGCCCTCTTGCCATACGCTATCCGCCATGAGCCATTTGCTCTTAGAGGTTATTCGCTACCAGCTCTCGTCTTTCGGAGACTGCCGGCGACCATGCGGAATTCGAAGAGGCGGCATTCGATTGCGCCGTTAAAGAGGGGGACCCGGCGGGAAGGGGCGAGCCGCAGCTGTCCGGGAAGTTTTAAGTCGGCGGTGAAGATCTGCACGGTCCAGCCGCAAAAGTGTTTCTTCAGGTGATCGCCGAATTGGGGATAAAACGTGCGCAAGTTGTCCGCCTCTCCCATGCGGTGCCCATAGGGCGGATTCGTCACAAGGAGTCCCGCTTCAGCCGGAGCGGGGAGTTGCAGGACATCGCCTTGCTGAAGGGTCACAGCGTCGCCGATCTCGGCGATGGCGAGGTTGGCCTTGATTGAGGTAATCGCATGCCCGCTCTGATCGGCAGCGTGGATCAGCCCTGGCTGGACGGGGATTTCCGCCGTCTTGAGCGCTGTGCGCAGGTCGTTCAACCGGCGGGCGTCAAATGACAACAGTTTCTCGAAGGCGAACTGCCGGCCGATTCCCGGCGCGATACGATGGGCCATCAAGGCGGCCTCAATGACGAAGGTGCCGCTCCCGCACATGGGATCGTAGAGCACCGTGTCCGCCGTCCACTTCGAGAGCCGCAGGATCCCGGCGGCGAGATTTTCCCTGATCGGCGCTTCGCCGGCGGATTTCCGCCAGCCTCGTTTGAAGAGCGGCTCGCCTGAGGTATCCAGATAGAAGGTGCAGGTCGACGCATCCAAATACACCGCGATCAAGATGTCCGGCGCATGGGTATCCACCGTCGGGCGCCTGCCCCGTGCAAATTGAAAGCGATCACAGACGGCATCCTTCACTCGCAGGGTGACAAAATCCAGGCTTTTCAGCGGGCAGTGGTGCGCACTGACCTTCACCTTGATGCGCTGCTGCGGCGTGAACCAATCCTGCCAGCGAATGGCGTTCGCCGAGTCATAGACATCGTGTTCGTCGCGATAGGACCCCTCGGCAATACGCAGGAGAATACGGCTGGCAATACGGCTCTCCAGATTCACGCGATAGCAGAGGGCAAGGGTGCCGTGAAAGGCGACTCCACCGGCCGTGGCTTTTACGGCGGCGGCGCCCAGGTCGGTGAGTTCATCCGCGAGGACGGCTTCGAGTCCGCGAGGGCAGGGTGCAAAGAAGGCGTGGTTTGTGCTATCCATTTCTGTCTTCCTGTTGTCGTGATCGGGGGCCGCAATGAAGTTCTGCAGCGAGTGCGGGGCCGGGCTGTCGAAAAAAATTCCTCCCGGCGATAACCTGCCGCGGTTTGTGTGCGAGTCCTGTCAGGTCATCCATTACATCAATCCGAAACTCGTCGCCGGCTGCATTCCCGAGTGGGAGAATAAAATTCTGCTGTGCCGCCGGGCGATCGAACCGCGCACCGGCCACTGGACGTTTCCCGCCGGCTTCATGGAGATCGGGGAGAGCACCGAGCAGGCCGCGATCCGTGAAACCTTTGGAGAGGCGCATGCCGACGTCGAGATTACGTCCCTGTATGCCGTCTTGAGCCTGCCCCGTATCAGCCAGGTCCACATGGTCTTTCGCGGCTCCATGCGCCGGCCGGAATTCAAGCCCGGCACGGAGAGCCTGGATGTGCAACTGTTCTCGCTGGAGGACATTCCCTGGGACGATCTGGCCTTTCCCGTGATCACCGAAGCCCTCGAACGCTACGTCGCCGATGTGGCCCGTGGCACCTTCTCCATGCATTTCGGCAGCGTCTTGCCCCGGATGAAATCCTAACCCACATTCGTGAAGCGTGAATCGTGAAGCGTATCTCGCAAAGTAGGAAGAGTCTTTCACGAACGACGAGATACGAACGACGCTACACAGGTCTTAATTGCTGCTGGGCATGATCAGCCCCAACTCATTCGCCTGGGGATGCACGAACGTGAATCCCTTTTCCGCCTGAAAGTCCACCGTCATTCCGTTCGTACGGTGCACGCTTGCTCGCTCCAGCGCAATCGTCAACCCTTCAATGTGCTGCACCTCATCCTCTTCTTGCGCCACAGATTCCAGGGTGATCGAGAGGGACAGGCGTTGCGCATCCACGTCGCGTAGCGTGATCCGCACGACCTGATCTTCCGGATGCTCCTCGATCAGTCTGCGCAACCGTTCGATGGCGGTCCAGGTGAGGTTCAACATGGTCAGGCTGGTCCGGCCGGCTGCGTCGGCGCGGCGTGATGGATGTGGTGAATGTCCACGAGCTGTTCGGCGCGATCGATCGAATAAAAAATCCGCCAGTCGCCCACCGCATATTTGTGGATACCGGGCAGATCGGCGGCGACCGGCTCATGGCGCAAGTTGTCGACGTTGGAAGCCAGCCATTTCGTCTTGTCGAACAGGCGTTGGGCCATCGCTGGATCCGCCGCGCGTAAGTCGGTCATCACGTCGGGTCGGAAGGCTAAACGAAACCAGGGCATGTCACCACCGCAGGCCGAGTTTGTCGGCCACTTCGTCGCCCGTGATGCGTTCCGTCGAAGCCAGCGATTGCTTCAGGCGATCGCGAACCGATTCACCGAGGGGCGTGCCGAGATCCGGGTCACCCAGCAGCGTGCGCAACCGGTCATCGACGATCCCTTCGACTAGGTTCTTCAATTCGGCCAGGCTGAGGTTGGAGAGGGTCGTTGTGGGTTCAGTCATCGTGTCACCAAAATCATGCCAGGAGCATACGGGGCTGGTCTCGGGAATTGCAAGGCAGGGGATGGATGAAAAGAGTCGATGGCGATAGCGTCAAGACCGGTGACGGCATCGGAAGAAGACTTCGCACGGTGCTTTGAGTTACCGGGCAAGCTTACTCTTCGCAGTGCTTTCCGCCGGACGCTTCACAGGAACAATCCAGACAGCCATGGACGGAGCAGGTGCCGCAGGCCTGTTCGATTCGGCGCCGAAGGGCCGCCCTGGCCCGATGCACGCGGACGGCCGCATTTCAGCGGTGATGCCTGACTGCTGCGCGAGGTCTTTCAGTTTGCCTTCCTCCAGATCCACGATCCGCAGGGCTTCGCGATATTCCGGCTTGAGCGTCTCCAACAGGCCAGAGACGCATTGGCAGATCTCCTGCCGCAGCTCCGCTTCAGGCTCCTGGACATCCGGCAATTCTCGTCCCCAGGCTTCCATCGCTCGCGCAGCGGTTGAACGCTGCCGGTAGTGATCGATCACGGCGTTGCGGAGCACCCGATAGAACCAGGCCACAACCTTTTCGTCGTCCACACCAGCTCCGCGTTCCAGTCCACGGGTAAAGGCTGCCTGTAGAATATCTTCGGCTACGGCGCGAGATTCGACGCGCCGCTCCAGGAAGGCCAAGAACTCACGGTGTCCCTTCACCAGTTGCGCAATGGCCTCGGGTGAAAGTGATGTGGAGGGGTTTGATTCAAGATTCATGGGGAGAGCTTACCACGATGTTTTCCTGACTGTAAGGTTTCCCGGGTGCCTACGTCAGCCTCCATGACGACGCAATCACGCGTCGACATCTCAAAGGAGACCCACCATGGCCGACGTAAACAAATCCACCACGCAGAAGATCGCGAAGGCAACTTGTTGTGGAACGTGCGACTGTGCATCCTGTGCCTGCGGGTGCCAGGCAAATGCCTGTCGCTGCGAACAAAACAACTGCCAATGTGGTTGCCGCAAGCGAACCGCCGGACGGTAGGCAGGCGCTGTCCCGCCCGCCGGTCTGTGGCGGGCGGGGTCACAGAATGCCACGGGCAGGGTCATGTGCGTCGGCATTGTGAGGCTCTCGCCACTCGCGTATCATGCGTGAGAGTGTCGCTCTCGTCCCGCCCGTCTGTAATTGGTGCGGAGTCTGACGTGGCGGTGAAGATCAAACCTCGGAATCCAATGTTTCATGCGCTTCATCCGCGCGTCTGATCTTCACATCGATAGTCCCTTACGCGGCCTGGACCGGTACGACGGTGCGCTGGTCGATCGGGGGATGGACTTGACCAATAACATCAATATTGATGTTGCATGAGCATGGAATTCACGGTAGAGTTCTACGAGACTGAGTCCGGTACTTGTCCGGTTCGGGAGTTTCTGGATGATCTCAAGTTAAGCGATCCCGGCGACTTCGCCGCTGTGCTGGCCGGACTGGCGAAACTGTGCAACCGGCAGTATCACCGTGAGCCGCTGTCGAAAGCACTTGGTGATGGGCTGTTTGAATTGCGGCACGTCGGCAAATTGAATACCCGAGTACTGTGGTTCTTCATGCGCCGGCACCGGATCATCGCTGTGCACGGGTATTCGGAACAAAGGCCGCCCTATTCCGTCCCGCGACGTGGCGACAGCGCGGGGGCGGATGCGCGAATGGTACAAGAGGGCCCAGCTATGAAACAAACGAATTTTGACCGATACTTGAAAGAGCAATTGGCCGATCCGGCCTTTGCCCGCCGGTTCAAGCAGGCAGGGCAGGCCTGGGATGTCGCGTTGCAGATCGCGGCGCTCCGTCAGCGAGCAGGGTTGTCGCAGAAGGAGTTGGCGCAACGCGTCAAGACTTCGCAGCAGCAGATTTGCCGCCTGGAGTCTCCCGGTTATGAAGGCCATTCCCTGAGTATGCTGCGCCGCGTGGCGCGAGAGCTGAGCGCCAGGGTTCGAGTCGTGATCGAGCCAGAGGAAGTCGGAGCAGCCACCGGCGTAGCCGAAACACCCGCCCTCTATCGCACCAAGCGGGCTCGGTCCGGCCGATCAGGCCGCGCAAAAACTCCACGGAACTGATCCCTGTTGGCAAGGCTGTGACACGGAGCTGTGACATGTTATTGCGACAAACCCATTGCATCAAATTCTGGGACCTTCTTTCTCATGCGCTTCATCCACGCCTCCGATCTTCACATCGATAGTCCGTTGCGCGGCTTGGACCGGTACGACGGTGCGCCGGTTGAGCGGTTGCGTAGTGCCACCCGCAGTGCGTTTGAGCGGTTGGTAGACAGGGCGCTGGCCGAGCGCGTGGATTTCCTTCTGCTCGCGGGCGACATCTACGACCGGGACTGGCAGGATTTTCACACCGGCCTCTTCTTTCGCGGGCAGATGGTGCGATTGGAGCGGGCGGGCATCCGCTGTTTCAGCGTGCAGGGAAATCACGATGCGCAGGGGGTGATTTCGCGTCAGTTGACCCTGCCGTCGAACGTGACGGTGTTTTCGAGCCGGGCGGCCCAGACCATCCGACTGGATGACCTGTCCGTGGCGATCCATGGTCGCAGTTTTCCGGAGCGCGAGGTCAATGAAGACCTGGTTCCGTCTTACCCGCCGCCTGTGCCGGGCTGTTTTAATATCGGTCTGCTGCATACGAGCCTGACGGGACGTGCCGGCCACGATACCTATGCGCCGACCGACCTGCCGACGCTGGTTGCCAAAGGGTACGACTATTGGGCGTTGGGCCATGTGCACGCGCGCGAGGTGCTGAACGAGCGGCCGCGCATCGTATTGTGCGGCAACCTGCAGGGGCGTCATGCCAAGGAAACGGGCGCGAAGGGTTGCGAATTGGTTACGGTGGAAGCAGGGAGAGTCGAGTCTGAGTTCGTTGCGCTGGATGTCGTCCGCTGGAGCCAGTTGCCGGTGTCGCTCGACGGTGTGGATCGGGTGGAATCGCTCAACGAGGCCTTCGCCCGTGCGTTGGAACCGGTGTTGGCCGGGACGACAGATCGGCTGCATGCGGTCCGCGTGACGCTGACGGGATCGACTGAGTTGCACCGGCTGGAAGCGGCGCAGCCGGGTACGCTGGCAGCGGCGATGTATGCGGCGGCACAAGACATCGGCACGGCGGAGATCTGGATCGAACAGGTCCGGTTGGACCTCTCCACACCGCTGGACCGTGCCCAGGCGGCGCAGCGCCAGGATGCGGTGGGCGAATTGGTTCGCTTGGTTGATACGATTGCCGGTGACGGCACGGAACTGATGCGCCGGGCACAGGTTGAACTGGGAGATCTCCTTGGCACGATGCCCGCAGAAGTGACGGCCGGTGATGTGCCGCGGCTGGACGATCTTGTCGAACTGCGCAGTCTCCTGATGGATGCGGAAGCCACGGTCCTGGCGCGTCTCTCTTCGTCCGGAGAAGACGCATGAAACTCGCGCGCCTGCTGCTGCTCGCCTTCGGTCCCTTCACCAACAAGACATTGGATTTCTCCACCGGTTCAAGCAATTTACATGTGATTTACGGACCCAACGAAGCGGGAAAGTCGTCCGCGCTCCGGGCCATGACGGATCTGCGTTTCGGCATTCCAATGCGCAGTCCGGACGACTTTGTTCACCCGGCAGGCGAGCTGCGGATCGGCGGCATCTTTATCGATCAGGCGGGCCGACCGGTCGGACTCATCAGGCGCAAGGGACGAGGGGCGACGCTGGCCGGCCTCGATGTCCGCACAGAACAGACGGACCCTGGCGTCACGGTGGACAGCAGGCTGGAGCGAGAACTGACCGGTGGATTGGATCGTCAGGAATTCGAAGCCCTGTTCGGGTTGAACCATGCGCGGCTGCGCGAGGGCGGCGCGGTGTTGCTGCGCGGCGAAGGTGATCTGGGCTCGGCATTGTTCGAGGCGAGCGCAGGCACCGGCGGCATTGCGGCGTTGCTGGCGGCTCTGGATACCGATGCCAAGAAACTCTATAGCCCGCACGGTCGCGCGCAGAATGCGGTGATCAACGAGGCGCGGCGCCACTTGGATGAGCAGCGGAAGGTTTGGCGCGACGCGCAGACCAAACCGGCTGAATGGCAGGAGTTGAATCGCGCGCATGAAACGGCCAAGGCCGCGCTCGACGAGCTGATCAAGGCACTGGAAATCCTGCGCCGGCGCGAGAACGAGTTGACGGAGTTGCGCACCGTCGAGCCGTTGTTGCGGGAGCACGATCGTCTGGAGGCTGCGCTCCAATCCTATGCATCGATTCCCGATCTGTCCGAGCAGCACCGCGAAGAACGGCTGGCTGCGGAGCAGGCCTTGCAGCGGGCGCAGGGTGATCTTCAGGAGGCCGAGGAGGAACTCGCGCGCTGCGCCGCCGCGCTGGATGGCCTCGTCATCGAGCCGTTGCTGCTGGATCACGCCGACGCGATCGAGCGCCTGGTGTCCGGCGTGGAAGCCGCGGCCAGAAATCGCCACGAATATCATCAACAGAATAGCCTCATTGCGAAGATCGAGGGCGAGTTGGATTTGGCTGTGGCGAGGCTTGCGCCCGGCGTGGATGCTCGGGCCGTTCTCGCGGCCGTGCCGTCGTCCGCAGACCGCGTGGCGCTGGAGGGGCATCTGGCCGACGTGAGCCGATTGAGTGAGCGGCTTGAAGGTTATCGTGAGCGTGCCGAAGCGTTGGACGCAGCCTTGCAACCGGACAGCGCTGTGGCCGAGATCGTTCCCGACCCGCTGCACAGACAAACGCTGGTGGCCGCCATACGAAAGGCGCAGGCGCAAGGGGATGTGGTCAGGCAGAAGAGCGATCTGGATCGCCGGCTACGTGAACTGGAGGGCCGGCTCACGCTGGTGCTGTCCGAACTCGGTTTGGAGTCGGAGCAAGCTGTGCGTCGAAGCCAGCCGATGCTAGACGCGCAGATTGTGCGGACCAAGCAGGATCTGGCGGATATCGAAACGCACCTCAATAAGTGGCGTGATGAATTTGAATTGGTCGGGCGCGATCTCGACGGACAACGGTTGCGTCAACGGCAGCTCGCCGCCGAAGGCGAAGTGGTAACCGCGGAGACGTTGCGCCAGGCCCGCGCCAGGCGGACCGAGGAATGGGGTGCGATTCGTCGCACGTACATCGATCGGACCGGTGGGACGAACCAGTTGGCGCTGGGGTTCGACGCCGCGAAAGCCTTGCCGGAGACGTTTGAAGCGACAATGGGCGAAGCCGACCGGCAGGCAGGCCTGCTCCGTGCCGATACGAAACGCGCGGCCGGATTGGAAGAGTGCTCGGTGCGTATCGAGCAGATGGAAGGGCGCCGCACAGAACTGGAAGGCGAGATGGCGGCGCTGCGCGCGAAACGTGACGGCTTGCACGCGACTTGGCGGCAGCGGTTAGCGCAGGCCGGGTTGCCGAACCTGGATCCTGAGACCCTGCGTGAATGGCAGGGGCGCCGACAGGAGTCGCTACAGCTGATTGAGCGAGTGACGGCTCTGCGTGCCGATCGTGACCGTGTACTGGCTGATGCCGCCGGTTCGGTCGGAACGATGACTGAGGGGTTGCGGGCCGTCGGCTGTTCTGTTGTCGCGACTCAGGCGGGAGAAGCAGAGAGGCTCTCCATGCTGATCGAACAGGCCGTGCGTTGGGAACAATCCGCGACCGAAGCGGAGGCCGAACAGCTGGCTCGACTGAAGGCAGCCCATACCCGGCGGATCGAGCGGGAGAAGGTTGCTCGGCAGGTACGCGAGACCGAGGCTGAACGGCGCCGCCATCTGGACGCGTTGCTGGCCTGGCATGCGCGGCTGTTTCTGGCGGGTGACGCGCCGCCGGAAGTCCTGAAGTCTCGCCTCGATGAACTCGATGGATTGGCACGGCAGGCGTCGGCCTGGGCGGACGCGCGACAGCGTAAGGCGCAACTACAGGCCGTGGTCGATGACCTCATGACACAAGCCGCGCAGATGGCTGAGTTCCTTGGTGAAGCGGCTCCCACGGTGCTGGATGATTTTGCGGATCGTCTGCGCAAACGATTGGCTGTTTCGCGGCAACATCAGCAAGAGGGGCATGCGCTCATTCGCGACCGCACGAAGGCCCAGGACAAGAAGCGCCGGGCCGCCGCCGCGCAGGTCACGGAGGCTGCCGTTCTGGCCGGACTCTGCACGCGCGCGAGGGGCGCGACGATCGACCAGTTGCCGGAATTGGAAGAGCAGGCGGCGAAAAAACGGGAGATCCGGAAATCGCTCGCCCTCCTGCGCCGGCAACTGGCCGATGCCTCGCCTCATTCAGAAGCAGAGTTGCGGTCCCGCTTGGCGGGGCTGGACGTGCCGGCTCTGGAAAGCGAACGGGAACGTGGCCGCGGCGAGATTCTGCGGCTTGAGCAGGAACAGGAATCGGCACAGCGGGCTGAGGAGCAGACCAGGCGGGCGTTGGAGGCGATCGACACGTCAGATCGCGCGGCGCTGGCGCGTGAGGCGATGGAATCTGCGGCGGCCCGATACCGGTCGGCCATCAGGCCCTGGGCCAGGCTCAAGCTCGCCCGGTCGTTGCTGCAGGAGGCGTTAAACCGGTTTCGTGAACGGGCGCAAGCCCCCATGGTGTCTGCCGCATCCGCCTACTTTTCACTCATGACGGGAGGCGTCTACGAACGGCTGGTGACGGACGAGCGTGGGGACAAACCGGTGCTGTGTGCCCAACGGGCCGGCGGCGTGACGATCGGGATTGAGCAGATGAGCGAAGGCACCGCCGATCAACTGTATCTGGCGCTACGTCTGGCGGCGCTGGAATTGCGGCGTCCCTCACATCCGCCGATGCCGCTGGTGCTCGACGATACGCTCATCACATCGGATGACGAACGAGCGGCCAACATTCTGCGTGCCCTGGCGCGTTTTGCCGAGAGCGGTCAGGTGATGCTGTTCACCCATCACAGGCATCTGCTCGATGTGGCCTGCCAGGCGTTGAATGAGCAGGCCTTCGTCAGGCATACGTTGTGACGTCTGCTCGCGATTCCATGCGGGTCTTCCGCCTCGGTCCGCATAGGCCAATGCCGCATCCGCATCAAAGAGGAGAAAGAAGATGGAACGTCTGAAAGGCAAGGTCGCGATTGTCACCGGCAGCAGCAGCGGGATCGGCAAGGCCATCGCGCTCCGGTTCGCGCGGGAAGGGGCCACGGTCGTCGTGGCTGCCCGGCGTTTCTACAAATGCGAGGACACCGTTGCTCAGATCGAGGCGGCGGGTGGGAGCGCCTGGCCGTTCCAGGCCGACGTGTCAAACGAGTCGCAGGTGGAGCAATTGATCGGTGAAACCGTGCGGCGTTTCCAGCGTCTGGATATCCTGGTGAACAACGCCGGGATCTTCGGCGGGCGCCGGTTGGCCGAGACCAGCGCTGAAGCCTTCGACGAAGTGATGAATACGAACGTACGCGGGACGTTCTTCTGCTGCCGGGCGGCTTTTGCGCAGATGAAGAAGCAGGGCGGCGGTACGATCCTCAACATGTCGAGCGTCGCGGGTGTGCAGGCTTGGAGCGGCACGGGGACCTATAGCGCATCAAAACACGCGATCATGGCCTTGAGCAAGGCCTTGGCGGACGAGGGACGCGCGCACCGTATTAAAGTGAGCGCGATCTGTCCCGGCGGCGTGGCTGATGATTTGGTCGATGCGTCGGCGGAGGAGCGGGCCGGCAGTGACAAGATCGATCCCTTCGACATCGCCGAAACTGCCCTCTACCTGGCTGGTCTTGGTCCCCAGGCGGCCGTGCATCAGATCGTGGTGGATCGGATCGGCGCCGACTGGTAGTAGGCAGTTGCAGCGTCATACGTGCCGTGCGAGGGGTTGTGCGGCAGACGAGTGACGAACGACGGACGATGATGACCGCGCCGCTACACGACCTTGGCGATCGAATGCACAGGCTTGTGTGTGTGAAAGAGGAGCGGCGGGCCGAGCGGGAGGATGGATTTTCCCGTGAATGCCTGCGTCAGGCTGCCGACCGCATGATAGAAGGCCATCAGACCCACGATGAGATGGCCCCATCCCGGCAAGAGTTCGCTGATGAAGTCCAGGCGGGCAAAGGTGGTGGCCAGAAATGTCAGGGTGATCACCACGTGCAGGGCACTGAGGGTGAGGTTCCGGTAGGCCGTGAGAAAGATCATCACGCCGGAAAAGACCGCGTAGACCAGATTGATGGGTGCGTAGAGCACCGCGTCGAACTGGAAGGTGCTGCTGGTGCTGACCAGTTTCACGGTGCAGAGTGTGATCCACAGGAAACCGTACATGGTCAACGCGGTGCCGCCGAGTTGCTCGTTATAGCGAATATCGGTAATGCCGGCTAAGAGTTGAACAATCCCGCCGAAGATCAGGGCAATCACCAGGGCTCCCACCATGTTTTTGTGCTGAATCCATCCTAGTTGGGCCACGCCCAGGGTGAGCGCACCGACTGCCAGGCCGAACAGGCCGATTGCCAACACGTCAATTCGTCGCGAGTGATTCTCTTGATGCATGACATCATTCCTCATGAGTAGTCGATGAATCTTCGGGAGACCTAGGGTTATCTCTAGGCACAGCCGCAGGATGCAAGAGCGGCAAGAAAAAGGCAAGGGGAAATCCTAGGGGGTACGAGAAGAAGAGCGGTGGCCGGTGGTTTAGCTCTGGTCGGGTATGTTCGATTGTTTCTGCGGTGTTGCGGAGGTAAGAAACGTCCGAAGCCGCGCGGTATACGGTGGTTGGAGGGAAAGGAAATGTATGCCGCAGGCGGTTCCACGAGTCCATCGCACGGCGGCCAGATCTACGAGAATCGGCATCTCTTTCGGTGAAAGGAGTAGCCGGAGTGAGAGATACGTATTAACAGGCAAATGGTCCGCACACTCGATGCGGCAGCCTTCCAGCGAGAGATCCAGGAGCCGTCCTTCTCCGCTTGTGGTCGACTTCGTCGAGAGAGCTACCCGATAGTGAACTTTCATGGTCATGTGGCGGTCGGTATCCTCATGAAATCGGATCGGGTGGCAATGCGTAGAGCTACGCCGTGAGCAGTTGAATCCAGCCTCGTGATCTCTGTAATCGAGGGCGGGCAACGAGCGCGGGTAACCTAGTCGAGCGAGAAGGACATAACATGTCTCTCATCGCAGGTGCGAACAAGATAATGTCCCTGACCGTTCGGGTTTGGGAAGACCCCTAGGGTACCAGTGATTTTAGGTCTAATGGGTTTCATTGTGTCGGCGGGTGATTCAGAAGTCAGGAGATAGGCTCCATGCACGATGAAGGGTTAGGTTTTCACGGCAGCTTCCGCGTGGCAGCTTCCGATGAATCACGTCCAGTTGATCGAGCCGGCAACGGTCGGGTGTCGCCCGATGAGGAGGGCTTGATTGTTGGGCTCAACGAGTGCAAGCTGAGTAACGAGTCCGGGAGGTCACCATGAATCCGGGGTAACCTCATTCCTTCCTCGTCGGTCTCTTCTCTCCTCTTCATCGTTGTGTCCGCGCGCCCTCCCGATCGTTATGGCCGGAGGGCGTTTTTTTTCACCCGCTCAACAGGAGGTTTGGTTATGAAAGCCTCATTCCATATATTTCCCTGGTCTTTGGCCGGAGTACTGGTGGCCGCTGTTGCGTTCGGCAACCCTACGATGTTGCCGCAACATCCCGGCTACCCGATGGGTAAGGCGGTTGATCCGGTCAATGGGCAGTCTCTTGCCAACGATCCGGGCCGCGCGAATGCGGTCGGGGAGAAGGCGCTCAACGGAGCGGCGGCGTTCGACGATCGGCATGTGGCGCAACAGCTGCCGATCAGCGATCAGAATCAACGACTCCTGGAAAAGCCGGGAGCCGGGATCTTGCCGAAAGTGCAAGGCCCTCAGATTGTGATTGATCCGCCGGTGAAGGAAGCGACCAAGGTGCAAGCCTCGCCGCAATAACGAGCGGTGTCGCCAGCGCTGCCGGGGACCGCAAGGCGGGATTCGTGTGTGCGAATCCTGCCCTGCGGCTCCGCTGGTTGGCCTGGTATGGTTTGATTTTCAGCCCGCTCGCCTCTTAGAATGCCGCCACCCATCACGAACGGCTATGTCCACAAAGTCTCGCGTTCAGAAATCCCCGACACGTAAGAAGAAGTCGCCTCAGTCTTCTGTCCCGCTGGCGCGTGGGCAGAAGCAGCGTTTTCAGAACCGGCTCTTGAAGTGGTACAAGGAACATGGGCGCGATCTGCCCTGGCGCAGGACCTCCGATCCCTATCACATCCTGGTGTCGGAGGTGATGCTCCAGCAGACCCAGGTCGATCGAGTGATTCCGAAGTACCATGAGTTTTTAGAACGGTATCCGTCGTTTGAACAGTTGGCCGATGCGCCGGTCGCCGAGGTGAAGCAGACCTGGTATCCCCTGGGGTACAACATCCGGCCTGAACGGTTGCACAGTATCGCCTGTGAAACCGTCGCCCGTTATGGAGGGCAGTTGCCTAACGATGCGGAGGAGTTGTTATCCTTCAAAGGCATCGGACGGTACACCGCCGGGGCCATTCGTTCGTTTGCATTCAATGAAGACGCGCCGATCCTGGACACGAACGTGATCCGCGTGCTGCATCGTGTGTTCATTGCTGAGGGTGACCCTAAGGCACAAAAGGCGATCCTCTGGGAGTTATCAGAGGCCTTGATTCCGCGCGGCAAGGGGTATGATTTTAATCAGGCCCTAATGGATTTCGGTGCCACGGTCTGCACGGCGCGTGACCCCTATTGTCTCCTGTGCCCGATGAAGCCGTTCTGCAAGGCCTATCCGTTCGATGCGGAGAAATAACAAGGGTGGTATTTCGTCACTCGTATCTCGTCGCTCGGCAACGAGCTGTTCCGAAACAGGGCTTTCGAGGTACGCTTCACGAAATACGCTTCACGGTTCATGATGAAGGTGATCGAGGTCGCGGCAGGAATTATTGTTCACGAGGGACGGTATCTGATTGCGCGCCGGAAAGCCGGGGTGCATCTCGGTGGGTTATGGGAGTTTCCTGGGGGAAAACGAGAATTGGGCGAAACGCTGGAGGAATGTCTGCACCGGGAGTTATGGGAAGAGCTGAATATTCGGATCTCTGGCCCGACTCCCTTTCAGATCGTACGACATGAATATCCCGAGAAGACTGTGGAACTGCATTTCTTTTGCTGCCGGATTGAAACCGGTGTTGCGATCGCACTGGACTGCGCGGAGCTTCGATGGGTCTATCCTCATGAGATGGCCGCGTTCGAGTTTCCTTCGGCCGATCAGCCGGTTATCGCGGCGCTTCAGCAGGGGAAAGTGTAGGGGCGTATGAAAGTGGTCCTCGATATCGAAACGGAGCAGGCGCCCAGGGAGGAATGGGCCCGGTTAGCCGGACGTCAGCTGGCTTCCGGCGAGGCGGCCTTTTCCGAGACCGGCGGCGACCTGTTCGCGGTCGGGGAGGCGCAGGCGCAACATCAGCTCGATGAAGAACTCTATGAAAAATCCTCCTTCGACGGGACGTTCAGCCGAATCGTCTGTATCGGGTTGCTGGAGTTCTCCGACAACCTCGAACCGCGCGGTGCTACCTCCTGGTACGGGGCGAACGAGCAGGAGCTATTGCGTCGATTCTGGAGTCATCTCGGGCAGCTCAGGCCCTCGTTGTTCATTACGCATAACGGATTGAATTTTGACCTGCCCTTCATCAAAAAACGTTCGATCATTCAGCAGGTCAAGCCGACCATGGAGATCAGCCTGGCCAAGTTCCGGGCAGAGCCGGTGTACGACACCATGGCGATCTGGAGCAATTGGGACAATCGTGGATGGGTCAAGCTGGATGTGCTTGCGCGGGCGCTGAACGTGGAAAGCAAGTCGGGCAGCGGGTCGCAGGTGGCGCAGATGTGGGCGGAGGGGCAGGGCAAGGAGATTGCCCTCTACTGCTTGCAGGATACCTATGTCACGTATGGCTGTTATTGCCGCATGAATTTCCGGCAGCCGATCTCACGAGAGATTGTGCTCCTGCGGCCGGAACTCATCGATGTGGGTTGAATGAACAGGCAGGCGGTCAGCGGACGGTGAGTTCGGCTTTGTTCCGGGGTTCGCGTTTGGGACGCGTCTGTTGAGTGTTCTCACTGCCCGAAGTTCCTTGTCTTTCGTTTCCAACTGGGTGCGCATTGATTCTAAGTCTCTTCGCAGGGCGCTGATCTTGGCGTCTTTTCTGGCCATCGCTTCCCGCGCATTCTGTAACTCCTGAACGGTTTCGCTCAAACGTTCCTCGTCGGCTGCAGCGTCCGTCGCTGCAGGGGCTGCCATGACCGACGGCTGCGCTGCGGGCGCGCTTTTAACCGGCGATTCCTCCACCGCCGAGGCCACGACCATCCGGGAGGCTGCGGCTTGGACCGGTTGGGGCGCCGCCGCTACCGGGGCCGGTTCCAGGCGCTTGGCAAATAGCTTGTAATCGATGGCGAGCGACTTGAGTGATTGTCGTCCCATGGCGATGCCTGGAACGGCTTGCTCAATTTGCCCGGCTGATTCCGGGGCCATGCTGACGACGCGTGCCGGTCGTCCGCTTCCGAACAACGAGGACTCGACCTTCGTCAACGTTCCGTTGTGTTCCGTCACGGTGAGATACAACCGTTCGTTCTGAACGTAAAGGGTGCCCGCGGTGGGTTCAGAGCCTGACCCTGCCGATGAGGACAGACGAAAAGCAACCACATATTCGGGTTGCGCTTGAGACAACGCTTGGGCTAGCAGGGGAGCAAGATAGTGCACGTCCTCATCGCTGAACACATTCATTGGCTTGCTGCCATCCACGGGCAAATTCGAGAGATTCGAGTGTACATCTGAAATCATGACCCCCCGCAGCAGGCTGTCGAGGGTGGCGATATCGATGGTGCTGGGGTGTGAGGCCTCAAATTCCCAATCGGCGACTTCTTGGAGTCGGACAGTGCCCTGGGGTTGTGCGGCGACAGTCTGTTGAACGGTGGCGGCGGTAGATGAGCAACCGGCAGCCATGGCTCCCAACAGGGTCAACCCGAGGAGTCCGAAGTTCAGGGTAAGGGGGAACGGAGTGCGGGAGCCGTGAATTCGCATGACGGTCATCCTTCTCGGCTGCTTGATGCGGTGCGAACGGGGCGGCGCGGCTTCAGGATGAAGGCGCGTCGTAACGAATCGGGATTACCAGATTCCCAACCCCATCATCACGACGCCGAGGGCCATCCACCCGAATACCCCGACGGCAATAATGGTTTCCAGGCTCATGCCCCGAGGGGCTTCTTCTGCATGACTCTGGGCAATGTCTTTCTTCATGATGCGAAATCCTCTGAGGCCGGGTCGGTGGTTGATGAACCTGGTTAATTGTCGACGCCAGAATGGACCAAGCAAGGGCTATGCCCTCTGTTCATGGACTTCGGGGAGCCTAGTGGCAACCCCCTGAGAGTCGATGTCTGCTGTGGATGCGGCTGATGCGGCGTG
>JACOEF010000852.1 GCA_024998705.1 Nitrospira sp. | reverse complement strand
TTACTACGGCGCCAAGATCGGCGTGCTGGGTTTGAACGGATCCGGAAAAAGCTCGTTACTCAAGATCATTGCCGGGACCGATCCCAACTATGTGGGCGAGATCACCCGCTCGAAGGGCTACAGTGTCGGATTGCACGAACAGGAGCCGCAGCTCGACCCCAACAAGACGGTCAAGGAAGTCGTCGAGGAAGGGAAGAAGGAGCTGGTGGCGCTGCTGCACGAGTATGAAGCGGTGAGCAACAGCATGGGCGACGCCGGTCCCGATGAGATGGAAAAGCTCATCGACAAGCAGGCGCAGCTGCAGGAAAGAATCGAGGCCGCGAACGGCTGGGAACTGGAGAGCGAACTCGACATCGCCATGGATGCGCTCCGTTGCCCGCCCGCCGATCAGAAAATCAGCGTGCTCTCCGGCGGTGAGAAACGTCGAGTCGCTCTCTGCCGGCTCATGATCCAGGAGCCGGATATTCTGCTGCTCGACGAGCCGACCAATCACCTGGATGCGGAATCCGTGCAATGGCTGGAGCAGCACCTGCAACAGTACAAGGGCACGGTCATCGCCGTGACGCACGACCGCTATTTCCTCGACAACGTGGCGGGCTGGATTCTGGAACTCGATCGCGGCTCCGGCATTCCCTTCCAGGGCAATTACACCGCCTGGCTCGAACAGAAGCAGGACCGGTTGGAGAAAGAAGAGAAGGCCGAATCCAAACGGAAAAAGACACTCGAGCACGAGTTGGAATGGATTCGCATGTCGCCGAAGGCTCGTCAGTCGAAAGGCAAGGCGCGTCTCAATCGATATGAGGAATTGGTCAATCAAAAGCAGGACCAACTGGCGGCCGATCTGGAAATCTATATTCCGCCGGGACCGCGGCTCGGAGATCTGGTGGTCGAGGCCAAGGGCATCAGCAAGGCGTTCGGCGACAATGTGCTCTATGAAAATGTCGAGTTCAGCCTGCCGAAGGGCGGCATCGTCGGCGTCGTCGGTCCCAACGGCGCGGGCAAAACGACCATGTTTCGCATGATCATCGGGAAGGAGAAGCCGGATACGGGCACCATCCGCATCGGCGAAACGGTAAAGCTCGGTTATGTGGACCAGGACCGTACGCTCGACCCCAACAAGACGGTGTACGAAGTCATTTCCGAGGGACAAGACACGATCATGCTGGGCAAGGCCGAAGTGAACGCCCGCGGCTACTGCGCTCGCTTCAATTTCGCCGGCACTGATCAGCAGAAGAAGGTCAAGGATCTGTCAGGCGGCGAGCGGAACCGCGTGCACCTCGCGCGCATGTTGAAAGAAGGCGCCAACCTGATCATCCTCGACGAGCCGACGAACGATCTGGATGTCAACACGTTGCGCGCGTTGGAAGAGGGATTGGAAGGATTCGCCGGCTGCGCCGTCATCAGCAGTCACGACCGCTGGTTCCTGGATCGCGTCGCCACGCATATCATGGCCTTCGAAGGCGACAGCAAAGTGGTGTGGTACGAAGGCAACTACAGCGAATACGAAGCCGATCGCAAGAAGCGGCTCGGCAAAGAAGCCGACCAGCCGCATCGCATACGCTATCGCAAACTGACCAGGAACTAGCCTGCGAATCATGCGGGCTAGCAGGCTGTTGAAAGGGCTGCTGGCGGCGTTCTTGCGGCGCGAGGAGGCTCTACGTACCGCAGAGGGTACGCATCGTC
>JACOEF010000573.1 GCA_024998705.1 Nitrospira sp. | reverse complement strand
CGTCGTCGCGATGGACGTCGAAGTGGCCGTTGTCATCGGCGGCGGCAATATCTTCCGCGGCCTGGCCGCCAGCGCCCGCGGCATGGAGCGGGCATCCGCCGACTATATGGGCATGCTCGCAACGGTGTTGAATGCGCTCGCCCTCCAAAATGCACTGGAAGGCAAAGGCGTCAGCACCCGTGTCCAGTCGGCCATCGAGATGCGTCAATTGGCCGAAGGGTACATTCGCCGCCGCGCCATCCGGCACCTGGAAAAAAGGCGTGTGGTGATCTTCGCCGGAGGAACGGGAAACCCCTATTTCTCCACCGATACCGCGGCATCATTGCGCGCGATGGAAATCGGCGCGCAGGTCATCATGAAGGGCACGAAAGTCGACGGTATCTACGACAGCGATCCGGTCAAGAATCCACAAGCCAAAAAATATGCGAAGATTCCGTTCCTGTCGATTCTCACCCAGAACCTCAAGGTCATGGACTCGACGGCCATCAGCTTGTGCATGGATAACCAGTTGCCATTGATCGTCTTCAATTTGAAAGAGAAGGGAAACTTTAAACGCGTCGTCCAGGGAGAACCGATCGGAACCCTGGTCACCGTAGAAAGTCGCTAAGGGAGAGGCTGATGTCGACGGCGCAAGAAGTGAAACAACGTGTCACCGAAAAGATGGACCACGCGATCGAACATCTGAAACGCGACCTGGCCGGACTTCGTACCGGACGCGCATCTGTGGCACTGGTGGACGGCATCAAAGTCGACTACTACGGAACCATGACACCGCTGAAGCAGGTCGCCAACGTCGCCACCCCCGAAGCCCGGCTCATTACGATCCAACCCTGGGAGCAGAACCTCATCAGGGAAATCGAAAAAGCGATCCAAACCTCGGACCTCGGCTTGACGCCATCGAACGACGGCAAACTCATCCGCATTCCCCTTCCCCCGCTCACCGAGGAACGCCGGAAAGAACTCATCAAGGTTTGCAAGAAACACGGCGAAGAAGTGAAGGTGCAGATTCGCGGCTTTCGCCGAGATGGCAACGAAGAACTGAAGAAGCTGCAGAAAGATACGAAGCTGACCGAAGATGAACTGCGCAAGTCGGAAGCCGAGATTCAAAAGCTCACCGACCAATACGTGCAAAAAATCGACGATGTGATGAAGAAAAAAGAAGGCGAAATTCTAGAAGTCTAGCACCCATTCTGCCGCCACAAGCTGCGTGTACACGCCGTCTCAGTTCCCCCCAACCTCCGCCTCCGTCGATCTCAATGCCCTTGCGCAGAATGTCGCCCATGTGCGCCGTCTCGCGCCGCATGCTGAGGTGCTCGCCGTCGTTAAGGCCAATGCCTATGGCCATGGGGCGCTCGAACTCACGCGCGCCCTGCAGCAACTGGCCGTCCATCGGTTCGGCGTCGCAACAGTCGACGAGGGCATCGCGCTTCGTCAGGCAGGCATCCACGATGCGATTGTAGTGATGGGCCCGACGGCCCCGGCACAATTCGCCGAGTTGATCACACATCGTCTGATACCCGTGCTCTATCGGACTGATATGGTCCAGACCTTTGCCTCGGCCGTCCCACCCGATGCCGCGCCCTACTCCATACATGTCAAAATCGAAACCGGTATGGGCCGCTTGGGCGTACGCCCTCACGAGATGCCGGATCTCGCCGCCTTACCGGCCTTTCAGGCCAGCCTCCGCCTTGAAGGGCTCATGACCCATCTGGCTGATGCGGACAATGCCGAGACGACACATACCGAGAAACAACTCGCAGAGTTCCAACAGACGCTCGAGACATTGCGCCAAGGGGGACGGTCGTTTCCCCTGATACACGCCGCCAACAGCGCGGGCATCATCAAATATCCCGCAAGCCTCTATTCCCTCGTGCGCCCGGGCATCATGTTGTATGGCTACCATACCCTATCCAACGCAGCGGACGCCCCCGAGCTGCGGCCAATCCTCACCTGGAGAGCGACCATCGCGCACCTGCACACCATCCAGCCCGGCGACAGCGTCAGCTACAACCGGACATTCATCGCCGCGAGGCAATCGCGTATTGCGGTCCTCCCGGTCGGTTATGCAGACGGCTACAATCGCCTCTTATCCAACCGAGGCATGGTGTTGATCGGCGGACGCCGGGTGCCGGTGGTCGGACGTGTGTGCATGGACATGACGATGGTCGATGTGACCGATGTGCCCGGCGTGCAGGTCGGACAGGAAGCGATACTCATCGGGCAACAAGGAGACGAGCGTATCACTGCAGCCGACCTCGCCACCTGGCAACAGACCATTCCCTATGAAGTGCTCTGCGCCATCGGTCAGCGCGTACCACGCCACTATCTCCCGCTCCGTTCAACCGACGAAACTTCGTCACCG
>JACOEF010000102.1 GCA_024998705.1 Nitrospira sp. | reverse complement strand
CTCTCGACGGGATCCAGGGAAACGACCTCCGGCTCAAGCGCGATCTCGGCCAACTCGGGGTGTTCGACGAACGCATGTCGCTCTACCTGTTTTATAAATTGCGCGCAGAGTCGGTGATGGGATTCTCAGGATTCGAGGGACGGCAGTACAGTCTCTTCTCGAATCATCTGGACGATTTTGCCGATGCGGCCAGCTTGCAGGCGCTGGTGACGGCGCTGGCCTTTCGATACATCGCCGACGGCGCGGTGACGCATGACGATATTCCCGACGATCCGTTCACGGAAAGCGAACGACGACAGTGCATGTTCGCCTCGGCCATCGGCATCGGGACAGTGAATGTGCGCGAAGCCGGGCCGAATCGATTTCTGGCGCGCATCGTGGCCAGAACGCAGAAGACCAGAGTCAGTCGACGGTATGCAGGGCATCTGCGGGTCCGAGTCGATGACTATCGCCTGGCACTTCTGCAGATGCTTGAAGAAGACGGGGCCGAATTAGTTGAGGAGTTTCAGCTGGCGGATCATCTGGGCCGCCTGCGTGAGCGACTGGTGTCACCGGAGCGCTACAGCACCGCCGGAAAGTTAACCCGGGGGATTTTGGATTCTGTCGGTGCGGACAATCCTATGCAATTGTCCGGCGAGGAGTTTGGAGAGGCGGCAGAGGCGTATTATCGCCGTCAGTTGCGTACCGCGTATGTTCGAGAGGCGCTTGGCTGTGTTCGAGAGGATCTGCAGGCGATCGAGGGAGGCGGATCCGAGGGCGACAGGCGGGATCGCGGACTAGCGACGGCGGTGATCGGTCCCCGCTCAGCGGTGGAGGTCCTTGCGGAAGCTGAAGAGGCCTTATTGTCCGAGACGGCGGATTGCACGACGCTCCGTCATTGCCTGGCCCTCTGTCTGCTCACGATCAGCCGGGTCGGGGCATCATCGCGCCGTCAGGATGGCCGGTCGCTCGCCTCATGATCGCGCCGCATCAATATATCGAGCGCGAGACCAGCCTGATCAGGACCGAGCGGTTCTGCGGCGATCGGTGGCTCAATTGGGCGTACCGCGCACTGTGGGAAGATGCGGCCTGGTTGATGAAGGCCTTGACCTCGCAACGCACGACGCAGGTGTTGGGCTTTTTCAACTACGACCGGCCGTTTAGCGCGACCCGGGCGGCGGTGTCGAAGTGCGCCCGGGCGTTGGAGATCGACCTTTCGGAATGCCTGGACCCTTACGATCGGTTGAATACACCGCGGCGTCTTTTTCAGCGGCGGTTGCGGTACTGGCAGGTGCGGCCGATGGCCGACGATCCTCGGGCCATCGTGTCTCCGGCCGATGCCCGACTGCTCCTTGGATCCTTTGCCGACGACTCCTCGCTGTTTCTCAAAGGGAAATTTTTCGACTACGACGAACTGCTTGGCCGTGACCGGTCCCGATGGCGGCGGTTGTTCAGCAGGGGGACTGGGCGATCTTTCGGCTGACGCCTGACAAGTATCACTACAACCACAGTCCGGTGTCGGGGAGAGTGCTGGACTGCTACGAAATTTCCGGCCGCTACCATTCCTGCAATCCCGGACCGGTGGTGGTGGCGGCCACGCCGTATTCGAAGAACAAGCGTGTGGTGACGATCATCGACACGGAGGTGCCGGGTGGGTCTCGCGTGGGGGTGGTGGCCATGATCGAGATCGTGGCGCTGATGATCGGCCACATCGATCAGTGCTACTCCGCCGTCGCGTATGATGATCCCAGACCCGTCCAGATCGGGATGATGATTGAAAGAGGGCGTCCGAAAAGTCTCTACCGTCCGGGCAGCTCAACCGACGTGCTGTTGTTTGAGCCCGGCCGGGTGGCCTTTTGTGACGACCTTGTCCGGAATCGGTTTCGTTCCGGTGTGCAGAGCCGGTTTTCTCAAGGGTTTGGCCGAACCCTCGTCGAGACGGATGTGCGGGTGCGTTCGACGATCGGGTGGAAGCGCGATGGAGCTCCAGATGACCGTCAATGATGCGGCTGCGGCGCTGTTGACCGTGCTCTATGCGGGGCTGTTCTGGTGGGCCTTTCGTGTCTTGCCGCGCGAAGGATGGCAGTTCCTGGCGACGGTCCCTCGATCACGGCGTCCGGACGGCCAGTGGACGGGCCTCAATCTGACGTATTACGGAGCGTTCACAGCCAGTGCGGTGCTGATCGCGGTGGCGTTCGTCATCGTGCTGCTGGGGAGTGTCGCGGTGTCGTTGGAATCCATCCTGTGTCTGTCCGTGATCATGCTGGGCGCTTGCGTACCGGCGGCGAAAATCCTGGCTTGGGTTATTGAAGGCAAAGCCAATACCTTCACGATCGGCGGCGCGTATATGTTCGGGTTGTTTCTGGCGCCCTGGATCGTGGCGGCGATGAATACCGTTTCTCTCGCGATGGGAGGTGCGGTCATACCGCTGCCTGCCGTTTTGGCGACTGTCGCGATTGCGTATGCGTTCGGAGAAGGGACGGGGCGTCTGGCTTGTCTCAGCTTCGGCTGTTGTTATGGAGCGCCTCTGAATCAGAGTCACCCTTGGCTGTCCAAATTGTTTGCGCGGCATCATGCGATGTTTGTCGGCCCCACCAGGAAGGCTGCCTACGAACGCAACCTGGAGGCCGTCCCGCTGGTGCCGATTCAAGCGATGACCGCCGCCGTGTCTGTCGCAGCGGGCATGGCCGGCCTCTGGCTGTTCTTCAGTGGCCGGATGGTGGCAGGATTCGTGCTGACGGTGGTGGTCACGCAGGTGTGGCGCATCGGATCGGAATATGTGCGCGCCGACTTTCGGGGCGGGGGAACGGTGTCGTGGTACCAACTCCTTTCGGTCGCCGGCATCGTGTATGTCGCGGCGCTGGCTGCCTGGCTGGCGGACGTGCCGCACGCGCCGCCGGATCTGCCGTGCGGGATCCGGCTCCTGTGGCAACCCGGTGTGATTCTGTGTCTGCAGGGGTTGTGGCTCGGCATGTTTGTTTTCACCGGCCGTAGTCGGGTCACGACGGCCACTCTGTCTCTGCATGTCGTGAAGGATCAGATTTGATCGGCCGGCGACCGTCTGGACTTCGGCTGGCGTCCGTCATCGGTCTGACTTGCTGGATGTTGAATTGTCCCGCGTGGGCAGAGCATGAGTCCCTGCCGCCGGACTACCCGGCCTCGCTGGAGCGGGAGGTGGCTGCTCTGCAATCGCAGATCGCCACAAGGGGGGAGACGGTTCAACGGTTGATCGCAGGCGCCGGCTTGTATCTCGATATTGCCGATGACTGGTTCGAGGAAGGGCCACAGAAACGTCTTGCCTATGAGTCGGCAGCGGAGATGGCGAAGCGTGCCTTGCAACTGGAGGAACGGGACGCCCAGGCGCATTTTCTCTACGCGGCGGCCCTGGGAAGCGCGGAGCGATTAAAAGGCCTCTCCAATGCGGGCCTGGCGTTGGGCGAAATCAAAGCGCATGTCCGTCGGGCGATCGAGCTCGATCCGGCCCATGCGCAGGCACTGCAAATGATGGGTGGCCTGTATGCGGAGCTGCCCTGGTTGTTGGGGGGACGCGAGAAGGACGCCGAAGCATATCTGCGTCGGGCCATTGCGGCTGATGGCCGGTATACCAATGCCCATCTCATTCTGGCCCGACTCCTTATCAAGCAGGGCCGGTCGGAGGAAGCGCGTGTGCATCTCGACGCGGTGCT
>JACOEF010000304.1 GCA_024998705.1 Nitrospira sp. | reverse complement strand
CGCCACGCCGGACCGCCTGTTTGATACGCGCGCCGACCACCGGATGTGACTCCGTGGGATTGGCCCCGATCACCAGGATCAACTTCGCCAGATCCAGATCGTGAATGGAATTGGTCGCAGCCGAGGCGCCGATCGTTTCCATCATGCCGGTCACGGTTGCGCTGTGGCAGACCCGCGCGCAGTTGTCGATATGATTGCTGCCGACCACGCAGCGCATGAATTTGCCGAACAGATAGTTTTCTTCGTTCGTTCCGCGGCTCGATGAGATCGTCGCCAGGGCATCCGGTCCGTAAAGGTCTTTCAAGCCTGTCCACTCGTGCGCGATCCGATCCAGCGCGGCCGGCCAGGAAATCTCGACCCACTTGTCACCCTGCCGGAGTAACGGCGCGCGCAACCGGTCCGGCGCGTAGTTGTACGTCCAACCGAACCGCCCCTTCATGCAGGCATGGCCTTGATTCGAGGGGCCGTCATCCGCCGGCACCATGCTCACGACCGTGCCGTCGCGTACGCCGGCGTCGACGGCGCAGCCCACACCGCAATAGGCGCACGTAGTGCGCACGGTCCGTTCGGGAAGCCCCTGCTCAGCGACGGTTTTTTCCATCAGGGCGCCGGTGGGACATTCCTTCACGCAGGCGCCGCAGGAGACACAGTTCGACGACGCAAACCCGTCCGCCGCCCCGGTCAGCGCCGCCGCTCCCGCGACCGGCCTGCTGGCAAAGCCGCGATGAAGCATCGTCAACGCATGGGTGCCCTGAATTTCATCACAGGCGCGTACACAGCGGGCGCAGGAGATACAGGCGGCATTGTCGAAGGTGAAAAATGGATTGGATCGATCAACGACATCCTGCCGGTGGGAAGACTGTGGATACCGGACCTGCCGGAGTCCCAACGACTTGGCCAACCATTGCAAGGATTCCGGAACCCGCTCTCCTGCCGGTTGCTCGGACAAATAAAGTTCCACGATGTTGCGCCGGAGCCGATTCAAACGCACGCTCTCAGTGTGCACCACCATGCCCTCGCGCACCGGAGTCGTGCAGGAGGCCGGGAAGCCGCTCTGGCCTTCCACCTCGCAGAGACAGAGCCTGCACGAGCCGAACGGCGCGAGGTGGTCCGATGAACAGAGCCCGGGAATCGCCATCCCGGCCTTTTTCGCCGCGCCGTAGATCGTGTCGCCTGGCGCGGCCACCACCGGATGCCCGTTAATTTCCAGCTTCACCTGGCTTTTCCTCGTATCTCGTCGTTCGTCTCTCGTATCTCGTTGTTCGTCAGGACTGGCTTCGCGAGATACGCTTCACGTTTCACGAGCGACGCCTCACGTCCTCAACTTGCTTCGAAACTCGGCGGAGAAATGTTCGATGGCTGTCAGAACCGGATAGGGCGCGCGCCCGCCGAGGGCGCAGAGACTAGCGACCTTCATGGTGTCGCCCAAATCGTGCAACAGGGCCAAGTCCTCGATGGTGCCGCTCCCGGCTTGAATCCGTTCGAGAATTTCACGGCCCCGCACCGATCCGATGCGACAAGGCGTACATTTCCCGCAGGATTCGTCGGCGGTGAAGGCCATGAAATGCCGCGCCAGATCCACCATGTCGGTCTCGTGGTCGTAGACGACGATGCCTCCGTGCCCCAGCACCGCGCCCGCCTTTGCAAAGGCGTCGTAACAAATTGGAATGTCCATCTGAGAGGCCGGGAAAAGACTTCCGAGCGGTCCCCCGACCTGCACAGCCTTGAAGCGCGATCCTGGCGCCATGCCACCCCCGCACTGTTCCAGAACCGTATGCAAACTCCACCCGAACGGCACTTCGACTAAACCCGGATGCTTCACCCTCCCGCCGAGCTGCAACGCCATGGTGCCGCGCGACTGTTCCGTGCCGAGCGTCGCATGCCAGGCCCCGCCATGCGAGAGAATATGAGGGATCGTCGCAAAGGTAAGTACATTACTCACGATGGTCGGTCGTCCATACAAGCCGGACTGCGCCGGATAGGGAGGTCTCGCCCGCACCACGCCCCTCTTTCCTTCGAGCGATTCCAGGAGCGCCGTCTCCTCGCCACAGACATACGAGCCGGCACCTTGCACGACTTCGATCGGAAAGGGTTCACCGTCCACCTCCAACAACTCCGCTTCATCGGCCTTCTGGATGGCGGCTCGCAACGTCTTCGCTGCCGCGGGGTATTCCTGCCGGCAGTAGACATATCCCCGGCCTGCCCCGATCGCCCTGGCACAGATTAACATGCCCTCCAGCAGTCGGAACGGATCGCCCTCCAGAATCATCCGGTCGCAGTAGGTTCCGGCGTCCCCTTCGTCGGCGTTGGCAACCACGTACTTCTCGTCGGCTTTCGCCTGCTGTGCGACTTTCCACTTATTCCAGACAGGAAACGCCGCGCCGCCACGGCCGCGCAACTGCGAGATCCGCAGTTCTTCGATGATCGCATCGGGGGTGATTCGGAGGGCCGCTTCCAGCCCGGCGAGGCCGCCGCGCGTTTGATATTGATCCAGCGCCAATGGCTCCGTCTCACCAAAGTTGGCAAACGTGAACCGGGTTTGTTGGGCAAGAAATGGAATGGATTGCACCGGTGTGCCCTCGGCTCCGGTGAGAATGCGCGGGAGATCCTGGGCTGTGACATTGAACCAGGCGACGCGGCCGGCGGGGCTGTCGCGCTCCACCATCGGTTCAAGAAAAAATGCGCCGCGCGAGGAGATGCGAATGAGTTGCACCTCGGGATGTTCCGCCCAGGCATCGGCCAGCGCGCCCGCTCCCGCGGCCCGTGCCGACGTATCGTTGGACAGGTAGAGCCTGGTGACCGTACTCATGCTACTTGTACCGCTCCAGCAACGTATCAAGCTGCGAGGGCAGCAAGCGACCGTGGAGGTCACGGTCGATCATGACTGAAGGAGAAACCGCGCAGTTGCCGGCACAAGACATGGTCTCGAGGGTAAATTTTCCGCCCGCCGCAGTTTCGCCCACGTCCACACGGAGGCGCTCCTGGAATTCCCGCAGCAACCGTCCGCAGCCGTTGGCGTAGCACGATTCCCCCATGCACACACGGATCAGGTGCCGGCCCGGAGCCGTTACGCGCAGATCGGGATAATAGGAGAGGACGCCGGCAACTTGCGCAGTGGTGACACTCAGGATATGGGCGATGTCGGGCACCGCCTCGACCGGCACATACCCGAGTCGTTCCTGCAGAGCCAGCAGAGCCTTGAGAATAGTGGGCGGCTCACTTCGAACCTGGCGGAGGATCGCCTTCACCTGCTCATGCATGGATGCGCTCGGTCCAGGCATTTCGTATCTCGTCGCTCGTATTTCGTATCTCGTAAGACTTCCGGAGCGCTTCACGCTTCACGAGAGACGCTTCACAAATCAACGTTAACAAAGCCCCACGTGTACGCGAAGTGTATTGTAATCGAATGCCGCGGCGCCGCTCCGAAGCTTGCCGAAATCGTTCCGTTCCATCTCATCGATGAGCTCCGCCACCCGGGTGCGCCCCGCCTGGGTTGTCATCAGATGGCGAGGCGTCTCACCACTGAGCGCAGGAGACTCGCGGTCCGCCCAGTCCAGATAGACGGTTTCCAGGAAAGTATTCACGAGCGCCCGATCTTCTTCATCCGTGACCGCCACCGTCAACGGCTCTGCGGCGGACAATTCCGCCTGCGTCACCTGGCGCGTCGGCGGTTGACTCGCCTCACCGCGGAAATGCAGCGAAAATCCGAAGGTGGCCGCCAAACTATGCTTGATTGCATCGAGCCGCTCCCGCGAGTCACACTCGAGAAACAGTTCCGTCGCCGTGACGGTTACCCTGGCTGTCGGATTTCCTCGCGCCACGGCCTCGTGGCTACCCTGAACGAACCGCCTGAGCTTTCCGACACTCGTGCCACCTGCAGAAGAAATCGGAGGCTGCTCTTTCCACCCCTCCAACTCAGCCATCCCTCCGGCAATAAACGTGAACTCGTGATGTTCATACAGCGCCATAACGTAGAAATGAGGCGCGCCCGCACTGGTCCGATACCGAATT
>JACOEF010000139.1 GCA_024998705.1 Nitrospira sp. | reverse complement strand
TGGCAACAGACCATTCCCTATGAAGTGCTCTGCGCCATCGGTCAGCGCGTACCACGCCACTATCTCCCGCTCCGTTCAACCGACGAAACTTCGTCACCGAAGAAATGACGGCTTGCCTTCCGTTTTTCCTTCCCCCATAGTTGAGCGATATGTTCGGAAGACGTTCGAGTAGCGACCACCCTCTCTGTCACCAGCATGAGGATAGAACGATGGGCGGACGACGCCGATGTGATCGAAATAAACTGCTCTGGTTCGCTGCGGCCATCTTGAGTCTCTGCGCGACCACACCTGCGGCAGCGGCAGGCACCGATACGGCTCGACACCAGCAGCCGGAAGCCTCCAGCATGACCGTTCATGTACCGATTCCAATGACCACCCTGGCCGAGCCCTATGCCACCATTCATCAGACGCTCACCACACATCGAAACTCACACAAGGATTGGGTGGCGCTGGGCGGAGGCACCGGATTCATGAAGTACCGGATCTGGCCGGGAGAACAGAGCTCGACGACAACCGGAGTTCGCCTCCTGTCCCAATCCAGCTTTCCGTTCGGCGTGGAATATGCCAAGCAGATCAAGGGCACGGTGACGAAGATCGCCGACTGCGGCCAACAAGATGCCTCAACGGGCACAGGCCGATTATCGGTGACACTGGCAACCACCTTGGCACAAGGTCTCGCCTACACTCTGTTGCCTGCGAGCAGCGTGACTGCGGTCGAAGCAAACCGGCCCTGCCTGCTCTCCGAACAGGGCGTGGATACAGCGCCTCTGATGGCGCAGGTCTATCGTAGTGAGCTACAGGGAATCCTGCCGACGGTGGACCGAAAAGCCGGCGCCCTCATGACACTGAAGCCCGCCGTCGCGCAGGTGTGGAAGGACTTGCAAGAGCCCTTGCTGCTGGATGAAGCGGAAGGGGTCTGGCTCCAACTGAATCCTGAAGCAATCGGCCCGGCCGGAGTCGAAACACTCTCGGGCACGCCGACCGCCGGGTACGGCGTGACGGCCAGACCGACAGTGGTGCGTGGCACCAAACCTCTGTCACGACATCTTTCTCTCCCCGACCTGCAGTCTCAGTTTCGTGACGATGGCTTTCACGTCGCCTTTGCCCTTCAAGTCCCGATTGAAGAAGCCAATCAACGGCTGCGCGAAGCAGTGGTCGGGCAGGAATGGTCACTGGGCGTCGGCACAATCAAGATCGTGGGGGCGACATTGTACCCACTGGGCAATCAAATGGGAGTGGAACTCATCCTGCGAGGCTTGCTCCCGCTCACACTCCGGTTGAAAGGAACGCCGGCCTATGACGAATCGACGGGAAGACTTTTTTTCCGAGACGTCGACTACACGATTAAGGAACGCACGCCGGCCACGGACCTAGCCGACGAGTGGTTACATGACCCCCTGCGTGACGAGTTGGCGAGAAGATTGGTGCTCCCCATTCGAGAGGAACTCGACCTGATGCGACAGGCGCTGGAGAAGGGATTGAACCGCAACCTGACGGGAGGGCGCTTACGCGGCACGGTCAGCCGGTTGTCCCTCGAGGCGCTGACGGTGCAGACCGCCAGCCTCTCGGTGCGATTCAAAACCGAAGGAACGCTCCACTACGACGCCCACGCGGACATCGCCGCGCCATGATACGCGCCCTAGCTCTTCAGTTTTCGCTTCAGCTGTGACTCCACACTCGACACCTTGCTCGACAAGCGGCCCTTCGGTCCCTTGCGGTAATCGATCTTAATGCTGCAGGACACGCGATTGCAGTCTTTGCGCATGCGCATGTAGCATTTCTTGACGACCGCCATGACCTCGTCCCATTCCCCTTCGAGCACGGTGCCCATCGGATTCAGCCGATAGTCCACACCGCTCTTGTCGATAATATCCAACGAGCGTGACACGTATTTGCTCACGCTCTCACCCTTGCCCAGCGGCGACATCCTGAATTCCAGCAACACCATATTCGATGACTCCTGGCTGTCAGCCGACAGCGGTCAGACTTGCGCCCCTCTCTTACGACTCACCTTTCACGCCTGATGCAGCTGTGGCCCGTTGATCCAGCCACACCTTCGGATATTGCACCTTGCCCAAGAGCCGGAATCCGTCCAGCGCCTCACGCAGGAGCGCGCGGCGTTTCTCGGCGTCCGGTTCGTTGGCCCTGGCCTGCTCGCGGAGCTGCCCGAGCCAATCGACGAACGCAACGAACTCGCTGTCCAAAATACGCTCGAGATCTTCCTTCATGAATCCGGAGAGCGCCGGCGCCTGCCCGCTTGAGCTGATCGCCACACGAACATGGCCGGAGCTGACGACAGCCGGCATCACCACGTTCGACACGTCGGGCTGGTCGACCGACCAGATCAGAAATTTTTGTTCGCGAGCCAATCGCATGAGCGAGCTGGAGAGCTCGCGATCATCCCGGATCGTGTTTAATACCAGAATGACCGCCTCCAGATCGTTCGCGCGGAAGTGCCGTCCGCGATGAATGATCTTGGCCGAGGCCGCCAGTTTACGAAGCACTTCATGCAGGGTGGGACTGATCACCGTCACCTTCGCCCACGACTCCAAAAGCCGCTGCACTTTATCTGCCGCTTCCTCATCACCACCGATGACCAGGACCGGCCACCCACGCACATCGAGTGAAATTTGAAACCCGGGATTTGCA
>JACOEF010000851.1 GCA_024998705.1 Nitrospira sp. | reverse complement strand
CGGATTCACCCCGCGCCGTGGCGGAGCAGACAGACGTGGTCATTACCATGGTGGGATTCCCCCGGGATGTGCGAGAAGTGTACTTCGGTGAACAGGGGGTGCTGGCAGGCGCAAGGCCCGGGATGGTGCTCATCGATATGACCACCACGGAACCGTCCCTCGCACAGGAGATCGCCCTGGCGGCTCAGTCACGCGGGACCTTCGCCGTGGACGCACCGGTCTCCGGAGGCGATGTCGGCGCGCGGAATGCGACGCTGTCCATCATGGTCGGAGGGGCCACCAAGGCGGTTCAGGCCGTCATGCCGCTACTGGAATGCCTCGGCAGGAAAATCGTGCACCAGGGCGAGGCGGGGACGGGGCAGCACACGAAGCTCTGCAATCAAATCGTGATCGCCGGCACCATGATCGGCGTCTGCGAGAGCCTGCTCTATGGCTACAGAGCCGGACTACAGCTGGATCGCATGTTGGAGTCGATCCGTGGTGGTGCGGCCGCCTGTTGGACGCTGGAGAATCTGGCGCCGCGTATGCTCGCCCGAAACTTTGATCCCGGCTTCTTCGTGGAACATTTCATTAAAGATATGGGCATTGCTCTGGAAGAGGCGCGACGACGACAGCTCACCTTGCCGGGTCTGACCCTCGCACATCAGCTCTATGAACAGGTGCAATCGCTCGGTCATGGCCGATCGGGCACACATGCCCTCATGTTGGCCTTGGAAGCACTTTCGCCTATCAATCCAGCCAAGCCTTCGGCTGCAACGTAACACAGGAGTTGTATGAGATCCGTCTCTCTGCGCGTCCTTCTCGTCCTTCTGTTGTCGATCACAATCTCCGCGTGCACCAGCGCCCGCGGCCTGAACCGGCAACTCCTGCAGGAATCGTTTCACGATCATCCCGAAGTCGTCACCGACCGGGATATCGCCTCCACGATGAACCTGCAGGCCAGCCTACCGGCGCCCTATCGCTTGGCGGTGTTCTTCAAACAGGAGAATTTTCCAAGCCGG
>JACOEF010000850.1 GCA_024998705.1 Nitrospira sp. | reverse complement strand
ATAGGCTCCCTTTGTCGCGGGAGCCACCACTCGACTCTGAACATGAACCGGCGGGTGGGGCCGTTTGGAGTCGAGAATCACACAACCGGAGTCGAGTTCGGCGGGGAAAATTCCTGCCGCGGCCGCATGCACGGAATCGGTGGCCCATTGTTCCGGCCACTGGTGGTAGTCGCCCTGCGTCCGAAAGGCCTGAGAGGCGGGGTCCTCTATGCGCGCCTTCAGATGGTCCGCGACTCTCGTCACCGTTTTGTCGGTGGTCTGGCTCACGCAGCCTTTGGCTCCCCCCACGACATCCACCAGGCAGTCATCCCAAATGGCGTGCAGGTGTTCGTGCGTCGGTTTCGTTGGGCAAGTGGGGGCAGCGAGGAACAGCAACACATTTCCGCCTCAATCGTTCTTGCCGTGCTGCTTGGTGACCTCGCTGGAGTTCGTCAGCATCGTGGGATGGGAGAGCGTGTCGGCCGCCGTTGAGTAATAGCCAGAGGCTACATGCAGGGGCTGATGGATATCTTCACTCAAATGCAACAGCCAACGAAGGGCTTGGAGCTTGCTGAAGGTGGCCGATTCGGTGCGGCCTTCGAGGATGTCCACACTCTGATGGATCATGTGCACCACGTCCGTTGTACTGGTAAACGGCAGGGCGGGGTCCGCGGGATCCGGATGCCCTAGGTCTGGGTAGTGCGCAGCCCCCGGTGGCAAATCCACGAAGTGCCAATTCGTATTGTCCGGATGGGCCGCGACGAACTGCCGCGCCTCCTCCATCTCAGCCGGTGAAAATCCCGGGATCGTGGCATGCGGATTCTTCGTCAGCGCACGAATCTGGTCCGGCCAGACGGACAACCGGGCAAGGGTTCCGCTTGGGAGAGCGTCTCCCGTTCCCACAATTTTAGCGATAGATTTTGCCGTCGATGCAGTGAGGTGTCCTTGTACAGCTTCGGCAATCCCTCGGTGGCCTTCTTCTCCCCAGGCACCGACCTCTGAAGTCGTCACAATCACGTACAAGAGTCCGAAGAGTATTATCATGGCTGTCCCTCACGATGAATAATGGGAGTCATGGGTCATGTCCCACGATCTACTGAACGGTGAATCTTCTGCGCGGATCAACACGTTAGAAATTCAGTGTATTATGAAAAACTATGAGTGACGAGTGTATCTCAATCGATACAATGGTGCTGAGTCATCTCAGCTTGGAGAGGTATCCGTTCGCTGAGCAGGAAATGCCGCCATCTAGCATTGAAGACTAGATGGCGGTCCAGGAGAGTCGGAAAGAAATGTTCGAGGGGCTTTATGCGAACGAGAGATGGCGAGGTTATTTTTTCCCGAGAATGGCATCCTTCGCGGCTTTCGCGATT
>JACOEF010000849.1 GCA_024998705.1 Nitrospira sp. | reverse complement strand
GAGATGCGCAAGCGAACATTTGGCGATGCCATCAGCAAGTATTTTAAGCTCGGCAGAGATCTCAACCAGCGGGATACAATTGCTGTTAAGCACACCGTATCTGGGCTCTTAAAGCTGCTTTATCCCAATGAGGAGTACAAAAAAGACGCTGTTCGCCGATGCCTCGAATATGCGTTGGAAACACGTCGGCGGGTAAAGGAACAGCTGAAGAAGATCGGCGGAATGGAATTCTTTGATGTGCATTTCAGCTACATCGACCTGGACACGTTACAAGAGAAGTTTATCAGTGTGCCTGAACAGGGAGGAGGCACACTGATCCCTGATGGCCCCATGAGCCCAGGAGCCTTGCACACCGTCGCCACTGGGAGCGGCGGTCACTTAGGGTTGTATCGACTGGAGACTCAAGTGACGGCCGGAAATGGGGCGCTGAAGACTTCCGGGCTCGGATCGAACAGCGGAGCGAAAGAAGCCATCAAGGTCGGTTTCGACTTCTTTCGAGCGAATGCATCGCGCGTGAGTGCTTCGATAAAAGCCGGCGACCATGACTACCATCTGCACATTGTAGAGCTGCAGAATACCGGCCCCACCAATGCCTTGACCCTCTCCGCATTTGTTGCACTTTGCTCGGCAGTCTTTAGCAAGCCGATCCAGTCCCAAATGGTTGTCATCGGTAGCATGAGTCTCGGTGGTAACGTGATCCCGGGTGAAAACCTGGCTCAGTCCCTTCAAGTGGCTTTCGATTCCGGAGCGAAACGTATTCTGCTACCTATGGCCAGTGTGCGCGACATTCCCACCATACCAGGTGAGTTGTTTGCAAAGTTTCAAACCAGCTTTTACTCAGATCCCACAGATGCCGTATTTAAGGCGCTGGGGGTCGATTAGAATGACACTGTCTTCATCGATTCTGAGTGAGGATCGAATGAGCATGGGGGAAATGTGTGATTCCGGACCGAAAATTCTTGCATGGCAGATAGGAGGATATATAAAGTCTTTCTATTTGCAGTACAAATGCTTGCCTTAAGTGTTGCAGCCGTTTTTACCAATACAACAACTTGTAAGAGTATCGTGTGTTCGTTGTTGTAGTGCTCCCCTGAAGTTAAGACGCCTGAGTCGATGGTTGTGCATACATACCTGGCGACTCCTCACGAGAACCATTCACCTGGCTCATATTCGCAGGGGGATGTCACCGGCCGACGTCCCATTGTTGAATGCAGCGTTCTGTGGCTAGACTTTGAGCTCTTCCTCCAAAACTTGGATCGCGCCGCTGATGCGCAACAGAGTTTGGTGAAGCGTTGCTCGCTGTATCGTATCGGGCCATCTATCTGGACTGCCTATGCCCTCTTCTCCCGAAGAAAAAGGGCTTTATGGGAGATTAATCAGAAATATCGCGTGCTCATTGCGAACACTCAGCCTGCCATAGCAGAAATGCATCGCTACTTGAAAGCACATCGATGAGAACTATCGTAATGACATTCCTCCACTTTATTACACCAATGACGGCTCCCTGAAAAAGACACCGATCTAGAAAGGGAGTAGAATGGGGAGGTCGGCGCCCCTTGCAACGTGCACAGGCAAGTCCTTAAGCCATTTTGATTCACTCGAACAAGTGGTCGACGAGATGAAGTCAATGTGTGAAAGAATAGCGTCGCTGATAAATGAAGG
>JACOEF010000848.1 GCA_024998705.1 Nitrospira sp. | reverse complement strand
GATGGGAGACTTCATCGGAGAGAGCCAGGCGCTCCAGCACGTCCTACGTCAAGTTCAGCTGGTTGCGCCGACCGATGCGGCGGCGTTGATTACCGGTGAGAGCGGCACGGGCAAGGAGCTCGTGGCCCGCGCGATCCATGACCGGAGCCCGCGCCAAAGCCGGCCCTTGATCAAGGTGAATTGCAGTGCCGTGCCGGATACCTTGTTCGAGAGTGAGTTCTTTGGCCACGTGAAAGGTGCCTTCACCGGTGCGCTCGCAGATCGACCGGGTCGTTTCGAAATGGCCGATCGCGGGACGCTCTTTCTCGACGAAATCGGAGAGGTCCCCTTGTCGATGCAGGCGAAGCTGTTACGGGTGCTCCAGGAGGGCGAATTCGAGCGCGTCGGTGATACGCGCACACGGACGGTGGATGTCCGGATCATTGCGGCGACAAATCGCGACCTCAAACACGAGATCGAGGCCGGCCGTTTTCGCCAAGATCTCTATTATCGTCTGAGCGTGTTTCCGGTCCACATCCCCCCGCTTCGTGAACGGCGTGAGGACATTCCCAAGCTTGCATTACATTTCATCACTCAAAGCGCCCGGCGAATGAACCGCCGGGTGCCGCGCGTCACGCAGGCGATGCTGAGCCAGCTGGCCGCCCACGACTGGCCGGGCAACGTGCGTGAACTGCAAAACGTCGTAGAGCGCGCGGTCATCCTCTCTCAAGGCAGTTCCTTGCGTATTCACCTTCAACCCTCGCCGGCGCGCGAGAGCAATACCCTATTACCGCCGATCTCTTCGGCAGCGCGGCTAACCACCCGAGAAGAACTGAAACGCCAAGAGCGGGAGAACATCGTGCAGGCCTTGCGGCTCACAAAGGGCAAGATCTTTGGCTCGGACGGTGCGGCCGTCTTGTTGGGCATGAAACCGACCACGCTTGCATCGCGGATCAAGGCGCTGCGGATCAAGAAGGGCAAGGTGGATTCTTAACCGCGCAATCCCATCGCCGCTCGCCGGCGCGTCCAGACATGCGCAGACGTCTCATTCACTGAGGCGTCTGTCAGCGGTCGAATTCTATTTCCTTCTGCAGCTTGTCCAGGTCGTCCAGGATACGGATGAATTTTCTGCCGAACGGCGTGACCACATACTCTACGCGGGGAGGGATTTCGTTGTACGCGATGCGTTCGATGATGCCAAACGCCACGTTCTTGCGAAGACATTCGTTGAGCACTTTGGTCGTCAGGCCCTCCACGCTACGAACCATCTCTCCCGGCCGTTTAATACCGTTGGTCAGGAGCTGATAGACCGTCAGCGACCATTTGCACCCATAAATGGTCTCCACCATTCGAGCGCCCTGTTCCGGCGCGGATCGCCGGGAAAATATTTTCGCCTGTCTTCCCATCAAGATGTACCGCTTAGTGCCTACTGAACCGCTTGGTACTTGCTTGGACTCGGTCTGAACGCGTCATAGACTGCCCTCACACGATTGTGTTCGCTCTTTTAACGTAAGGAGGTGCTCTCATGCAACGCGCTAATCAGTTACTCGCCCTGATCGTCGGCGGCTCCAGCGGAATAGGCCTCGCTACCGCAAGGCTCTTGCTCGCTCGGGACGTCACAACTGTGATTGCGGGCAACTCACTGGGAAAGCTGGAGACGGCTCAACGCGAACTGTCTTCGCTTGGCACAGTTGAAACGCTGCAAGCCAACTTGTACGAATCGAATGACATCCAACGCATCATTGCGTTTGCCGAGGACCATAGTCGCCACATCACGTACTTGGTGAATGCCGCAGGCTATTTCAAACCGACGCCATTTCTTGACCATACGGCCGAAGACTATGACGCCTATCCGGATCTAAACCGAGCACTCTTCTTCATTTCACAGGCCGTCGCAAAGAACATGGCTGCAAACGGTGGCGGCTCCATCGTCCATATCGGATCAATGTGGGCGAAACAGGCGATCAAAGCGACCCCTTCCTCTGCGTATTCCATGGCAAAGGCCGGGCTGCATGCCCTCACGCAGCATATGGCCATGGAGCTGGCTGGCCACAACATTCGGGTCAATGCCGTGTCGCCGGCAGTGGTCAAGACGCCTATTTATCAGGCCTTCATTGATCCGCAGGACATGGACGAGACCCTCGCCACGTTCAATAGCTTTCATCCGATTGGTCGGATCGGCACCGTGGAAGATGTGGCAAAGACCATAAACTTTCTGCTCAGCGATGACGCTCAATGGGTGACGGGGGCTATCTGGGATGTCGATGGCGGGGTCATGGCGGGCCGGAATTAGCCAATCGACTCCGATCGACGCGCACGCCTGCTCAAACTGTCCGACAGCAGTGAGCGTGTAGACATCGCTGCGAAGCTTCCGCTTATCCCCCTGCATAGAGTGCACCGACACCTCTCCGGATGTCCTGGAGGAGCCCGCGTCTTTGCAGGCGCGGGCTCCTCCATTATTCATTGGTGCCGGATGCAATCAGATTCCAGCCTGTGTCAGGCAACCGTGGCAACCTGCGG
>JACOEF010000436.1 GCA_024998705.1 Nitrospira sp. | reverse complement strand
CGTAGTGATAGTTCAGCCGGCCGGTGCTGCGCATCGTTCGCCCGCCCTCGGAAGGGTCGACCGCACCGAACCGATCCAGCGACCCGTCCTGCACGGCGCGCAAGGGGATCTCCCCCGACGCATTCCATTGAGACTTGTGAAAGGTACCGGTCACCGACAGCTCCGACCGGACGCTTGGATTCATCGTCGCCTTCCCGAGCAGATGGCCCCGAAAGTACCGATTGTCCTGTTGAAACGGTCCGTTCGTGTAGTATCCCTCAGCAGCAATCAGCGAGCGCACACGGTCCGTCGTCGGCGAAAACATCAGGAGGTGGCGCTGCGTATGGAACTGCCCACCGGCCGACTGCACCACGCCCTCGTTAACCACCTCCCGTGTCCTGAAATTGACCGCGCCCGCAGTGGCAAAATCGCCATACTCCGGCAGATAGGCCCCCTTGTACACATCAAGGCCTTCGATGGTCTCCGGAATGATGAAATTGAGGTCGGTATACCCCTGGCCATGTGCATGGGAACGCAGGTTGATCGGCATACCGTCGGCAAAAAACGCGACATCCGTGCCGTGGTCCGCATCGACCCCACGCAGAAAATATTGGTCGGCTTTACCGGCGCCACCGGAATGTTCGACGGCAATAAATCCCGGGATGAGGCGGAGCACCTGGGCCGGACGCCCTTGCGGTTGGAGGAGATATTCCCTGTCTGGGATGAATTGCTGCGACGAGGCTGCAACCGGACGGTCGGCTTCGACATTCACTTCGGGCACATTCAGTTCGGGCGCATCCGGGTCATGGGCCCTGAGGGGGGCAACCCAGCACAAGAGACCCACTGAGACGGCCAGGAGAGCAACCCGCTTCACCGACCGCTCACCGCAACCCCCTGCCCGTCGTCGTCATGGTGAGCTTGCCGTGTTTCACGCCCTTGACGCTCAACAAGGCGTCGGCCACCTTGCGGATAGCGGCCCCTTTCCCTCTCGCAACCAGGACTTCCAGGCAGTGATCGTGGTCGAGATGCACGTGCATCCCCGCCAGGATATGCCCCTGAAAATCGTGCTGGATATGGGTCAGCTTTCCCGCCAACCCAGGCACGTGATGGTCGTACACAAACGCGATGGTGGCGACGGCCTCCTTATTCTCGTGCCATTGCTGTCCGACCAGATTGTCGCGAATCAGGTCGCGGATCGCTTCCGAACGGTTCGTATAGTGACGACGTTCGATCAGACGATCGAAATCGGCAAGGAGATCGTGATCGAGAGACACGCCGAATCGCGCGAGCTTCTTCATGGCCGCATGGTCCGTGTTACGAAATATATAATCGTGGCACGGATCGTACAGAGCCGCTCGCGGATCCGTCAAGCAGAACTGAGGGGACTTTCTTTAGGAGCGATGCGCGCACACCTCGAGAAGACTGTTACGCGACCAACTGCAGCGGGCCCGTCGTGGTCAACAGCTTCTTTCCTTCACGATCGATGAGCTTCAGAAATAAGTCGCTCAACTCAGGATCGAACTGCTTTCCGGCCATGGCTTGGATTTCAGCCCGGGCCTGACTGAGCGTCAACGTCGCTTTGTATGCAGTGGGGTGCGTCATGATATCGAAGGCATCGGCCAGCGCGACGATGCGTCCCGCCAGCGGGATCTGCACATCCTTAATCCGGTGATAGCCGTCGCCATCCCATCGTTCATGATGCGTCAGCGCGACTTCCCGCGCCATCATCACGAGCGGTGCCCGACTGTCCGACAAGAGCCGCGCGCCGATCTTAGTATGCTGCTTCATCACCTCCCACTCAGCAGCATCGTAGGGCCCGGTTTTCAGAAGCACCGAATCCGGCAGGCCGATTTTCCCCACATCGTGCAACGGGGCGGTTTTCTTGATCATGTCCACCTGATCCGCCGGTAGCCCCTTCATCTCCGCCAGCAACATAGCGATGCGCCCGACACGCCAGGCGTGGCCGCCGGTCGAGTCGTGGCGATACTCGGACGCCAGCGCGAGACGGCTGAGCAGATCCAGCTGAGTTTGCTCCACGACTTTGGTACGCAAGCGCACCTGCGCTTCCAGGTGTTCATTATGCATGCGGAGCTGTTGGTGCAGTTGCCGAGTGACCAGTTGATTCTTGATGCGGAGCACCATTTCCGTGCCGTCCACCGGCTTGTGCAAGAAATCTTTGGCGCCTTCGGCCAGCGCCTTGTGTTTCGTCGACGCATCCAGCTCGCCCGTGATGATCAGGATCGGGAGATATTCGTCGGCGGGAATGACTCCCGCCAATTGCCGCATGACTTCACACCCATCCATCTGCGGCATACGCATGTCCATCGCAATCAGGTCCGGCTTCCCCTCCTGGTATAACGGCACGGCCTGGCGTGGGCCGGTCGTCGTCGTGATCTTGGAAAACCCGGCCTGCTTGAGGATCGCCTCCATCAGTTTGAGGCTGGATTGCTCGTCGTCTATAAGCAGCAGTCTAATCGTGCTGAGGTCTAGGCCCGATATGGACATTGCGGCGCTCCTGTTCGGAAGTGGTCTACAGCCCCTAGCCTACCATCCTCAGGCCGCATCCCCAATTTCTTTCTGGCTCTCGGCAGGGAGTGTTTTCGGGTAGTGGAGCGTCGCCAGAGCATCCTGGAGTGCCCCCATGGTCAACGGCTTGCTCAGTTCCGCATCGACGGCGACGGACGCCTGCTCCTCCTGCTCGATCTGATCACCGCCTGTCAGCAGGAGCACCGGCGTGTCAGGCGACACGTGCTTAATGACCTCGGCCAGCTGGCGACCCGTCATGTGCGGCATGCCATGATCGGTCACGACCAGGTGTACGCGCTCGGGGTTGAACTTCTTGATGGCCTCGGCCGCACTGGCGACCACCTCCACACGATGCCCGGCGACTCGAAGATACTCCCCCGTGACACGGCCTACCAGAGGGTCGTCGTCGACCACCAGCACCTGTAGTCGGATCCCCTCCATGCTGTGGCCATCGCGCCGCTTACCCGCATCCGTATCCGACTGAATAGGAAGCCGGATGCTGAAGGTGGTGCCGACTCCGATGGTACTCGTGATATCGATGGTGCCGCGTAAACGCCGGATGATGCCGTACACCATGGCTAATCCCAGCCCCGATCCCTTTTCCCCTTTGGTGGAATAGAACGGCTCGAGGCACCGCTGGCGCACGTCTTCCGTCATGCCGGTACCCGTATCGCTCACTTCCAATCGCACTCCGTCGCCGTCGACTTTGGTGCGCAGCGTGATGGAGCCACTCCTCGGCATTGCATCGACGGCATTGAAGATCAAATTGGTCAGCACCTCGCGCAGCTCCGACTCATGCCCCGCGACCGCAGGCACCGACTCCAGTTCCGTCTTGATTTCGATCGCAACCCCGTTCGCCAAAGCCTGATCCTTCCACTTAGGCTGGCTGAGCCGTACACTCTGCTGGACCAGGCTGTTCAGATCGACGATGCCGACCAGATCTGCTTCGAGGCGTGGTCGATAAAAATCGCGCAGGCGGCTGACGACCTTCGCCGCATCTTTCGCCGCCATATTGATCGTCTGAAGGTATTCCTTGACCTGTGCCGTATTCTCCAACATGCGGGGATCGATCAGCAGGAGTTCGCTGAAACCCATGATCGGCGACAGGGTGTTGTTGAAGTCGTGGGCGATGCCGCTCGCCATTTGACCGAGTGCCCGTAGCCGCTCCTGTTGCACCATCTGTTGTTGAGCCGACTTGAGCTCGACCATGGCGGTTTCCAGCTGCAGATTGCTCTCGCGTAACGATGCTTCCGCTCGCTTACGTTCCGCAAGGTCCGAGGCGTTACTTAAAGCCACCGCCACCTGATCGGCCAGCTGGCGCAATTGCCCGATGTGATCCTCGTTCATGTCGGGTGCCTTCCGGTAACTGAGCGCGATCCCGCCGAGTACATCGCGCGAACGGAAGAGAGGCAGCAACAGGAGGGACTCGATTCCAGTGCCGCTGAGCGCGGCGAAGGCGCCTTCACCGGACGGCTTCGTCAGACTGACGCCGTCCTGATGCGCCAGAAACAGTTGATGTTCAACGTCCGTCACCGCGACACCCTTCATCGTCGTCTGCGCACTATCCTCGCCAAGCCTGGCATACAGCCATCCACGCGTGCGGTCCGATGGATCGACCAGCAACACGGCCAACCCCTGGCAGGGGGACACGTCGCGCAATCGGGCTAGGACCCTATCGACGATCAGGCTGGGATCGAGTACCGAGAGCACCGACCGGTCGATCTCGTGAATCGTCGTCAGCTGGGCAAATTGTTGATTCAGCCGACTCGCCATGGCATTAAAGGAGACCGCCAATTCTTCAAACTCGTCCCCGCTGTTCACCTGCACCGGTGTCGAAAAATTCCGTTTCGCAATCCGCCTCGTCCCTTGCCCCAGTTCCTCCAGCGGCACCATGGTCTTCCGAATTTGATTCACACTCAACAAGGCCACACACAGCAGGGCGATCACCACGACGAGGCTGAAACGATAGTGAAAACTTGCCAACGGCTCGAGCACCGAACTGCGAGCTTCGCTCAACATCACGGTCCAGGACTCTGTCAAAAACTGGTATCGGAGGGGGATCGCCCAAGACCCGGCGATGTACGAATCCTTTTCATCCGTCCATTCCACTAGCGAACGGCTCCGGCCACCGCCATCGGCTTGCCCCACCCGTTGTTGCCGCAGTTTCTCCGGGGCAGACGGACTGCAGAATAGAACCTCCGTCCCCTGGCCGAACACACACATGGCCATCTCCGTCGGGATCGACATGCTACCGGCAAGGTCCCACAGATACTCCCGGTTGATTTCTGCGACAACGACCTGCGCATCGGATTCGGTGGGCCTGACCAGAAACATGCGCCTGGGCCCGGAGTCAGCAGGGCCCGCGATCAACAGAGTTTTCTGTTGCTGGAGCAACGACCGCTGTGCGGACGAGAGAGTCGGAGGAGACGTCAGCGTACCCAGAAAGACGTTCGTAGTACCGTCCATTGACACGTCTGCCATCCCCAAGAATCTCGCCGTACTCGGCAGAGGCTGCGGTGACGGCTCACCCGGCAACCTGGCCGATGACGCATGCTGTTGCCCGTTGATCGAGAGCAGTTCGGTCTCCAGCAGGAGGAGCCGCTGATAGATAGCCATCCCCATGGCCTTGCTCTCCTGCCGCACCCGGCGCTCGGCCTGCTGGGTGAGCTGGCCGGTCACGTCATTAAACGCGACCAGACTCAAGACCCCGACCGGCAACAAGGCACAGAGGATGAAGAGGAAGAAGACACGGCGGGCGACGCGACTACTCAGAAACGACCGTTCAATCTGCACGAGACCTCGTCCTGCTAGAACTCTACCGCCAGGCCGACGAAACTGCCATCGTTGGCGCGGATGACATCGTCGTGGCTTTTCTGGGCGGTCAGCGGTTCCATGCTTTCGCCGTCTTTTCCCATGCTATAGAGGTCGTAGTCGGAATTGATTGGATGGAGAAAACGATCCTTGCGAGGTTGTGAGAGTGGCCCACTCCCGGACGGGTTCGCCGCGTAGGCACTGGTCGGCTCGAACCAATAGGACGTCTTCTTCCCTCCGGTAGCTGATGGCGCGGGTGCCGATCCACCGCCTCCTCCACCACCAGATCCTCCTGCACCGCCCGATCCGCCGCTACTACCCGAACCGGGCAACGTTAACGCCGCAATATTGAGGTAGGCATAGGGATTGCCCCAGGGATCGACCATCTCACCGGCTCCCACCTCGGCCAGTGTGTTGGGCAGCGACTCGTTTGCCGCTTCGTACGAATCGATCACCCGCTCGATATAACGAATCTCAGCGATCGCCCGAGCCAGTCTCGCCTTATCGAGGTAATTCAGATAGTTCGGAATCGCCAAACCCGCCAACGCCCCGACAATCGTCACGGCAATCATCAACTCAATGATCGTAAAACCCTGCTGCTCGCGGCAGCGAGTGACGGACGCCATACGATGCCTACAATCCTGCCGCGGTCGGCCTGGGCGCGGGACCTGGCTTCATCTCGCTGCCTGACTTCGTCCGGAACGGCTCCATTGCCTGTGAAAGCTGCTCGATGGTCAGATAAAGCCGGTCCGCTTCCTGCTCCACCTCGCGGAACGCGCCTCGTCCCGCTGCCTGCTTCAACCGGTCCAGCTGCGGAGCCATTTCCGCATGATAGGCCTCGATGCGAGCGATTTTCTCCCGAAGCGCGCCGACCATCTCCCCCAAACAATCCGCTTCCTCATGGAGATAGTCGCGCTTGCGAATCGAGGTACGCACGGTCAAATCGCCGCTGGCAACCGACTGGAAAATCTTCCGAAAGCGATAGAGCGGGCCGGCGATGCGATGCGAAAAAAACAGACCGTGCACGATGAGCAATACCGACACCACGAACACCGCCGGCCAAAATCGGCTGTGCAGCAACTCGAACTGATCGGCGACCCGCTGCGCCTCCTCCGTCGACAACGAAAGGTGATCCAACTGAAACATCAGCGGAAGAAAGAGAGCCCCTGACACAACCGCAATGACCACCACGACATAGCACACGCTCAGCCCCAGAAGGCGCAGTTGAACCGCGTCCCACAGAAAATGACGCCGAAACCGCTGGCGGCTCATGACGCTGCAGCCCTTCGCGTCCACACTAAGTGATCCTGATTCTTGTAGACGATCGTGCCGTCACCGGAGGGATTATAAAAAAATGCCAGTCGAAACTTAGTCCGGTCGGCGCCCTGATAGGACACAACGAACAGGCGCTTGGCCCCTTCGCGACGTTCCTCGATCTGCGTGATCACATACCGATCCGCCGTGTCCGCACTCGCGCCGAACCCGATGCGATGCTCATCGATAAACATCTCTTGGTCGGTATACCCCTCGGCCTTGGTCTGCCACACCCCGAGGAGATACGACGGAGTTGCAGCCGGCTCAGACGTACATGCGGCGCACAACCAGAGCGCGAGCAGACAACTCACTCGCGAAATCGCCCACATCCTGCACCTCGTTGCAACACAAGCCTCGGCCACTCTCCGACACCGACTCAGTATGCCGTACCGGCTTACAAATTCAATTTCTTTGAGAGTTTCCGCAGGCCATCGACCGGGCCTCACCATGCAGATGCGGCCGGGCGTACCTGTTCCATGCCGCCGGTTGGGGGCTCGCGCAGACTTATTCGCTCTGGATGGGAATGTAGAGCAGACTGCCTTGACGATTGATGAGCAACAGCGCCAGATCCGTGGAGCGGAGCGGTTCGGCAAGACGTTGGAACGTGTTGAAGTTGGGGATGGGCTGTCGATTGAGTTCCAGCAGCAGATCGCCGGGCTGAAGACCGGAGACTTCAGCCAGGCTGCCGTCTTCGATATCCGTCACCACGAGCCCGGAATTCGCCGGCAAATCCATTTGCCTCGCCAACGCCGGAGTGATCTCATCGACGATGACGCCGGAGAGGGGATGCGTGGTGGAACCGGCGATGTCCGCCGCCGTCTGCGTTTTCTTGAGCCGTTCCCGCGGCGCTTCTTGCACGGTGAGGTCCGTCTGCATCAACTTGGCATCACGCAGCAATTCGATCCGGTGCTTGCTGCCGATGGCCGCCGTGGCCATCAGATTCCGCAGATGGCCACTGTCCATGACATCCCGCCCGTCGAAACGCACCACCACATCGCCGCGCTTCAATCCGGCCCGTTCGGCGGACCCTTTGGCCTGCAGGTCGGTAATGATCGAGCCCTTTACGTCGGGAAGATGGAAGGTTTTAGCGAGCAGCGGCGTGACATCTTGCGTGGAGGCGCCCAAGAACCCCCGGACGACCCGACCCGTCTTGATGAGACTCTGCATGGCGGT
>JACOEF010000847.1 GCA_024998705.1 Nitrospira sp. | reverse complement strand
CGCGAGGAGAGCCAGTACGATGAAAAGGCCGTCTCCATGGTAGGAGCCGTGGGATTGATGCAGTTGATGCCGGTCACGGCGAATGCCGTGGCGCAACGGTACGGGTTTCCCGCGGTGGGACGGGAAGAACTGTTTGACCAGGAAACGAACATTCGGCTCGGGGTGCGATATCTGGGGCAGTTGCTCGAGCAATACGGCGGGAATCTGGCCCATGCAGTTGCGGCCTACAATGCCGGACCGATCGCCGTGAACAGTTGGATTGCGGTGCATCGAGGACGGGAGCAAGACGAGTTCGTGGAGCTGATTCCGTATCAGGAAACGCGCTTGTACGTGAAACGGGTCTTGCGTAGCTACGGAGAATACCGTCGTCTGCATCACGGCACGTCGTAGCGGGGCCGTTTTCTTGACAAGCCGGGGCGAACTTTCTATATTTCGCCCCCATCACCCAACGTGTTCGACCACCACTTTGATATGAGGAAATACCATGACTTTAGATCGTCTCGACGCCCTCGAAATTCGGATTCGCGATTTGGTGAAGCTGGTGCAGGATCTCAAGCGGAAAAACGCCTCATTAGAGGATGACCTTCGTCTGGCGCGGGAGCGGGTTGCGGTTCGTGATGACGAAAACCGACGCTGGGAGCAGGAGCGGGTCGATATCCGTTCACGGATCGAGAAGGTCCTGGGCGAGATCGATCTGTTGGAATGCCTGGATGAACCCAAGGAGGTGGCTGTTGACTAAGACCATTGACGTGGAGATCTATGGCCAGCGATACAGCATCAATGGGGAAGCAGACGAATCGTACGTGAAGCAATTGGCCGATATGGTCGATAAGCAGATGAAACAGGTGGCGGCCGGCATGCGGTCAGCCACCCCGGCCAAGTTAGCCGTCCTGGCTGCATTCAATCTTGCCCACGAGTTGATGGAATCAGAGCGAAAGTCCCGGCAGGGAGAGGCCGACGCGGATCGTCGCGTGGCCTCCCTGATGGAATCGATCGATCAGCAGATGCCGTCCATCCTGTCCCGGTGAGTTTCGCCTTGCTTTCACTGTACT
>JACOEF010000321.1 GCA_024998705.1 Nitrospira sp. | reverse complement strand
GTTGCGACTCCGGATGATTCGGCCCTGGCCGGCCGATGCCATTCGTGACGCGTTGCGAGGACGCCGGGCTGTGGCGGTGTTGGATCAGAATCTGGCGCCTGGACAGGGGGGCATCCTCTTCCAGGAGATTGCCGCGTCTCTGTATCATGAAGCCGCACGGCCGCGGGCGCTCTGTTCCTTCATCGGAGGGCTCGGGGGACAACATCTATCGGTCGATGTGTTTCTCGCCATCATTGAGCAAGCGGCGGCAGCCGGAGTCAGCGGACAAGGAATCGGCCCGGTCCTTCTCTATACGCAAGCCGAACACCAGGAGATGGCTCAGCTTCAGATGGTGGCAGCGGGAAACGTGAAGAAGGAATCCTGCTGACCTTTCGGACCCTGCGAGATACGAACCACGAGATACGCTTCACGAGATACGAGAGACGCCATGTGGCAACGAGAGACGTTTAGGAAGATCAAGCAGGTTCCAGGTGAGGAGCATGTGCTTCCGGGAAGCGCGCTCTGCGCGGGGTGCGGCGGGCTGGAGTCGTTGCGACTCGCCGCGAAGGTGCTCGGCGACGACGTGGTGTACGTGAACGCCGCCGGTTGCTTCACCATGTTGGCGGCCTATCCGTACACGTCATTCAAGGGCTCCTGGCTCTATACCACGATGGGCTCCGCGCCTGCCGGTGCGCAGGGTGTGCGTGATGCCTTGGATGTGTTGATTGCCAAAGGGCGGTTGCCGAAGAATGAGGACCTGAAAGTCGTGGTGCTGGGAGGCGACGGCTCGACCTATGACATGGCCCTGTCGTCCACTTCGGGCGCCATGCATCGCGGGTTGGATTTCTATTATTTCTGTTACGACAACGAAGCTTACGGCAACACCGGGATGCAACTGTCTCCGGCGACACCCTACGGCGCACGAACGGCCACGTCACCGTGCAGCTTGCAACATCCGATCGGGGCATCTCAAGAGAAGAAAGACATCTTTGAAATCTGGCGCGCGCACAAACCGCCGTACATCGCGACCGTCGCTCCGCGATACCCGCTGGATCTGGAAGAAAAGTTCTCGCGGGCGGCGGCTTTCACGGGGCCGAAGATGTTTCTCGCATTGGCCGCCTGCCCGACCGGCTGGCTGTACGATCCCGGGGAATCGCCGGAGGTCGCCAAGTTGGCGGTTGAAACCGGGCTCTGGCCGCTGAAAGAGGCGATCGACGGGGTGGTTACTCACACGTACATTCCGAAGCGCAAACCGGTCGAGGCCTACCTCAGGTTGCAGGGCCGTTTCCGGCATCTGTTTGAGCCGACTGTACAGACGGATGCGATTCAGCACATTCAAGCGCGTGTGGACGCTTATTGGGAGAGGGCAACGGGGGAAGGATCATGATTCGGCGAGTCGTGCTGTCGCTGATATTCTTCTCGGCGCTTCTCGTCGGCGGCTGCGCGGAGCAGAAGTCCGTATCCGGCCTCAGCGGTGTCACGCCGGTCCATTTACCGGACGTGCGCACCCCGGTGCCACTCGAGGCCGATGCCCGCCAGGAACATCGCGCCGTCATGCTGCAACATTTGGAGACAGTGCAAGCGATCGTTGCGGCGCTGGCGGACGAGGACTATCGGCTGGCTCAAGGCCTGACCGAAACGCATTTGGGATTTTTCATGCACCGGTACGCGATGGTTCGCCGGCAGCCGGAGAAGTTTCCGCCGGCCTACCATGACCTGGCGCTGGCCCATCATGCCGCCGCGGAGAAGTTGGCCGATGCGATGCCGTCGCAAGACTTGAAGCAGATCATGCCGCAATTAAACCATGTGCTGAAAGCCTGTGTCGCCTGTCACCTGGAATACACACTGCACAGTTCATAACCAAGGAGAACCGCATGTCCGAAGGAAAGATCAGTGTCACGTTCGAGCAGGACCATGACCGTCTCGATGCCCTGTTTACGACGTTTCAGGAACAGAAACGACAGGATTTTGCCAAGGCGAAGGAGGCGTTCGCCGCCTTCAAGTTCGGCCTGCAACGCCACATCGTGTGGGAAGAGGATGTTCTGTTTCCAAAGTGGGAGGAAAATTCAGGCATGGCGGAAGGTGGTCCGACGCAGGTCATGCGAACCGAGCACCGGATGATCGGCGATTGCCTGGAGGCGATTCACCGGAAGGTTCAGGCACAGGATCCGGAGAGCGACCGGGACGAGCAGCGGCTGCTGGATATTTTGAAATCCCACAATATGAAGGAAGAGCGCATTCTCTACCCATCGATCGATCAGGTGATCAGCGACCAGGAACGAGCGGAGTTGTACCAGGCGATGAAGGACATTCCTGAAGAGCGATACCGGACCTGTTGCGGGAGCGGGCACTCATGAGTCGCCTGAGGATGGGTGCCGCTGTGTGCATCCTGGGAATACTGGTCGTCGCGTCGGTGCCGCGATGGACCCACGCGGTGCCGTATGGTGGCCTGATGGCGTCGGAAGCGGAGGGGCCGTCGGTTGTGTGGGCCATGGCTGATGCCGGCGGCAGGGTGGCCAATCCGCATAGCGATTTGATCTTTCGGGCGACGGGGGCCACCGCCTGTCTGGATTGTCATCGAGCCGGCAAGGACGGGACGATGAGTCCGCACGTGCTGGACAACGCACTGGGTCAAGGACTCAAGGCCAAGGCCAAAGGTGTTCATGGCCCCGGGCGATTCGCGGACTGTCTGCGGTGCCATGCCGGGGGCAATAAAGGCGTGGAGAAGTACCGGAAGTAAGCCAGGGAACGAATGGCTGATGGTCATGGTCGATGATGTCTTGCTTTGAGTCAGTGACTCCCAGCCATACGTTGTCCGCGCGCCTCTGCTTCTGATTGTTCTGAGCGAGCAAGGTATGAGATCTGTCCGGCAGCGTGTCCTTGTCGTGAGCGCCGTCGTGGTCGCGGCGGTGGTGGGCGCCCTGACGTTCGAGGCTTTGCTTAGCCTCGGCGAGGCCACCCCCTTCGGGCATACACAGTACGGCCATGTAGCCGGCTGGGTCGGCTTTGCCGTGACCCTGCTGGTCTTTGTGTATCCGTTGCGCAAGCGACTCAGCCCGGCCCGCCGATGGCCGCGCGGCTGGTTTCGAGTTCACATGGTGGCGGGGGTAGTGGGTCCGCTGTTCATCTTTCTCCACTCCGGCGCACATTATCACGCGTTGGTTCCGATCCTGGCGATGCTGTCCATGGTGATCGTGGTCCTTAGCGGAATCATCGGGCAGGCGGTGCATGCATTCAGCCTGAGAGCCCTCAACGATCAACGCCGCCGACTTCAGCACGAAGGATTCTCCGAGAGCGATATCGACGCGCAGTTGCATGGCATGGCTTCTCAGGAAGAAGCGTTCCGTGTGTGGCAGGCGATCCACGCGCCAATGACGCTCATGTTTGTCGTGCTCACGGTGTTACATGTGGCGGGCGCACTGTTCTTTGCCGGAATCTCGTGACGTATGCGATACCATCCGCTGCCAAGAACTGCGGTGCCGGTGGTGGCCCTGGTGACGCTTGTGCTCCTCGTCTGGATCGGTTGGGGATCGGTAAGAAGTCCGGCTGCATTGTGGGCGCCTGGAGATCTGAGCCGATACCACGTGGATCGGGCCCAGTGCAGTCACTGTCACGAACCGTTCCGTGGACCCAGTCCGGCTCGCTGTGTGGCATGCCATTCGGAGCGATATTTCGAGAATCGGGCGACGCCCGCCGTGGTGACCTGGCATCGCGAACTGGTGAGACAACGAACGGCCTGCACGGCTTGCCACACGGAACATCGCGGGGCGCTTGCTCAGATTACCGAGCGAGCCAGGACCAACCCCCACGGTGAATTTGTGTTTCGTGCCACCGGTACCAGTTCCTGTACGGCCTGTCATGAATTCGGCGCGAGGGTCGCGATCAGGCCGATGC
>JACOEF010000244.1 GCA_024998705.1 Nitrospira sp. | reverse complement strand
GTGCGAGAGGTCAGAAACTTTGCCTCGACGGCGAGGTCATAGAACGGATACTCCTCAGCCGGCACAGCCTGTGGCTGCGCCGGCTCCGATGTCGGGGCAGGAAAAACGATCGTCGGCGCCGGATGCAGCAACGCCAGACCGACAAGTAAAATCATCTTGTCCCAAAACGCCATAACCACAGAATAGCTGCTTGTTTCGTGACGGGTCAAACCGGCGGGAACTTGAATGAAGATGGACAAGGGGGGCCAAACTCTGGTATTGCTCTGATGGTCTTACCCAAACTATGATCAAGCCTCCCCAGCGATCGCTCGCGCCTCTCTTCAGCCTCGCAATACTATCGTGGTGTGTCGGATGCGCCCCGGACGAGTCCCCCTTTCGACAAGAAAACGAAAGTCTCCGCAAGCAGTTGGCGAAGCAGGAGTCGGTCCTGAATTCGCTGCAGGACGGCAATAAGGTCATGCAGCAACAGATCGATCTGTTGAACCAGGAATTGCGGGACGCCAAGAAGCAGGCGGAACATGCCCAAGCCGAGGCAAAGGCGCTGCAGACTGAGGCAAAAGCGCTCAGCACGAAACTCGATTCCACCCTGGCCGAATCGAAGAAGCTGTCGGGAGAAATTCAGCGGACCGCCGCAAAAGCAGCCCAGACCACAGACAATATCCGCGTCGAAGAAAAGGGCTCGCAGGTCGAGGACCTCCCGCGCCCGCTGGCCGCAGTCGGGAAAGCCACCGATGAGGCTCTGGCGAGGAACGGCTACCGCATGAAAGTCAGCGTGAAGACCGACCAGAAAACGATCTACGTCACCGAACGCAAAGTCAGCACCCCAACCTCGCTGGAAACATCAGGCTCTCGCAACCAGTATGTCGTGTCACTCCAAGCTCTGCCGTCCAACGTCACCCGGTTGAGCGTGAAAGCCGACTTTGAACGGCTGGCGCAAGGTGGTCGCATTCTGGCAGTGGATGCGGAGGAAACCGCGGAGATCGAACGCCGGCTGATTGCCGAAATCGGAAAAGCCGTCGCCTCGCCGAGTAAACTGTAATGCCTGCACGTTCCGTCTTACCGGGAATGGCTTCCCTTCCACGCTACGTTGGCCTCGCGATCCTGCTCCTCGTCTCAACCTGGTCCGGCCCTGGGTTCCCCGCCGGCAACCGCGCTCCCAGTCCCCCGCCTTCGGCTGAACTGGCCAAACACCTGACCTCCATCGCCAAACTCACGACCAGCTCGCCGCCAATTCAAATTCTGGAAGGCCCATTTTTGCTGGGCAGCGTGAGAGTGGATGACGATCCCTATGGGATGGGCACACAGTTCGACGATACAGAACTCCCGCAACACCGCGTTTGGCTGGACGCGTACGAAATCGATCGCGACGAAATCAGTCTCGGAGAATATCTATCCTATCTATTCGCTCACAAGCTGCATCCATCAAAGGATCTCCAGCACCTCATCTGGCACGTGATTACGGTACATTCCGTGACCGATGAGACTCTGACCCAATGGCCGGCGTTGTATGTGACCTGGAAGGAAGCCGACAGCCTCTGCCGCTCGTTAGGCAAACGCCTGCCGACGGAGGCGGAATGGGAAAAAGCCGCGCGCGGGCCCAATGGAAACCGGTTTCCCTGGGGAGATGCCCTCCCCGACAGTTCACTCGCGATGTTCGGCCAACATCATGTGCATGAAATTCCGATCCTGGCCCCTGTGAGCAGCGGGGACGCGGGAAAAAGCTACTACGGAGTCCATCACATGGCGGGCAATGTCGCCGAATGGGTCCACGACTGGTTCGGGTTCGACTATTACGCCTACATGCCGGAACGCAACCCGCCGGGACCAACCAGCGGTCGATACAAGAGCCTGCGCGGAGGGTCGTGGAAGAGCAGGCAGATCATGCTTCGAACCGCCACCCGCAGCGGGGCGCCGGCCGATCAACGCTCCGCCACCGTCGGTTTTCGCTGCGCCAAATCGATCCCTCCCTCCAGCACGCGATAATACGCCACGCCTCCAGAAAACTTGTTCGACAAGCAGAAGTCCGCCACGGCCAGACATTCCAGCCCGAACGGCAGGTACCCGGCATACCCGAGCAGGGGCATCTCAAACAGGGTGAACCGTTGGACGAACGGCACCGTATATTCCCAGCGGGCCAGGCTGTAGAAATTCCACATCTCCCAGAACCATCCGCAGATCAGTGCCGCAAGAGCCGCGGCCCAGAGGGTTCGCCAATCACCATGCGCCGTGTTGCTGAACAGAGTCGGCTGATCACAAATCAACTGTAGCGACGTCAGCAACAGCAGCGGCGCCACCCACACCAACGAGAAGAGATAGTCAGGCCACAGGCCGAGGCCGAACAAAGCGGCAACCGAACCCATCAAGAGCGCCCATCCCCAAGTCACACGGTTCTTGAGTTCAATCGTGACAAACCGATCCAGACCGGCACAGCATCGCGGCCAAGCGGTCACGTATTCTGCCGTACCGACTACCGCAGGCAGCACCGTTGAGAAGGGTACCGTCGCGCGCACCAGATATTCCCATTCGCTCAACGCGCCTCCACCGACATAGTGCCAGTTCTGAACAAAGCGATTCAGATATTCGAAGAACCACCAGAAGCCGGCACTGAGCGGAAACAGCGACACAAAATAGCGCGGTCGATGCACCAACATGCAATGGCCGGTGCGGCAAAACGTCAGCGCATTCACCAGCACGATGTAGCCGAACCAGAGCGGAGTAAAGGTATGGGGCTGGAGAGGCTGCATCCAATCGAAGCTAGTCCAAGCTAAGACCCACATGCCCAGCGTCCAAAGAACTCCGAGCCACCCCCACCAGGGAAACCGGCCCACAAGTAAACGTCCCCCGTGAAGCGTGACATGTGACGCGTGGATCGGATCAGCTGTTTCTCGTACATCAGTATGCGTGGTTCGAACCACGCGTAACCCGAACGGAGTGAGCATCCCGATGATCACCACTGCCAGCCCAATGAAAACCGGCCAGGAAAAAGGCTCATGCGCAACGAACCGCGTCACCGGCGGGAATTCAAGGTAAGACGCCAGGGGCTTACCCGCCCACCAGACCCCGAGCAGTGGCAGCCCGACACCAAGTGCCAGGGAACATGAGAGGATAATCCAACGGGATCTCACCTGATCGCCTCTTCTCTGCACGTGCGGAATGAACATTTTTACCACGATCGCACAATGAAGATAGCGACCACCACTGTGCCAATCTGACACAGCGCGACCGGCCCGAGCGAGTCACCCTTCGCTTGCAGGGAAGGCTGTGGCAGATTGGGCCGGAGGAAGCCATCTATGCGTCGATCGCTCCCCCGTAAACTCACGACCATCATGGTCTCTATCACCGGCTGCCTGCTAACACCGTCGCTCTCGCAGAGCCAAGGCGGGCAGGGACACGTCGCCGTCGCCATCACCAATGAGCGCGCGTTAGGGTTCTCGACTTATACCGGTGGGTTTTTTGACCTGGCGTAGACACCGCAAGAGCGCGTCCTATCCGTGGACGACAGTCAACACGGCATGGTGGTTCGTACGTTCACTCGCACCGTCATCTTCAAGTCGCAATCCAACGGATGGTCCGAAGTGCGGTAGGAATCGGCTCCCTCACAGGTCGCCAGGGCATTGGGCGATTTCTTGCGGGCGCCCAGGAACTGCAGCGGCAGGTGTCGGACTTGTAGTGGGACACGGAACCGGTGGAGGGGAAATCCCAGATACAGCCGGCATATCCCCTGGCGCCAGGGGTTCATCACAGGTAGGGGCGCAACCGGACTGCAGAAGGATGCGAGGACTGTTACCGCTCCAATTCATCCGCGATGATACCTAACAGGTCTGAGACAGCAAACGGCTTTCCCAGCACATTCTTCGCTCCGAGGATCTTCGCTACATGCAGGAAATCCACCGGGCCCAGCATCCCCTTGCTCCCGGTAATCGCCACCACTCGACAGGCCGGAAACTCCTGACGCAGGGTCACAAGACTCTCCAATCCGTCACCATCCGGCATGAAAATGTCCATCAGAATCAAATCCGCCGGCGCACGACGATAGTGCGCAAGTCCCTCTCGGCCGGTACTCGCCTCGTCCACTCGATATCCAGCCGCTTCGAGAATCTCCCGCATCAGTTGCCTGATTGATTCTTGATCATCAACAATAAGAATCGACTTCATACCCTGATTCGCCCCGCTTCGTGGTTTGCGCAAACACTCGATCAAGGCTCTGCGGGCGGGATAGCCGATCTGCTTGCCAGCTCATCCGTCCTCTCCTTATCCAACAGACATTGCGCCCGCTTACCCGCAGAGACGACCTGCCCCATGTAGAATTCGGCCTTGTCATTCCCCTTCACAATTTGTTGCACCAATTCGCCGTATCCGATCACGTTGGTCAGACAATTGAGCAGATCATGCATCAGCAAGTCCGGGAACGGCTTCGTTCGTCTGAAGAGCCCATCCATGCACAGGCAGTCCTGACTCGTCAGGGCACTCCCTCGCTCATGCTCCGCCTTCCTTGCTACCCCATCTTGAACTGAATCCGCTGTCTGCTCTTCGCGAGACGACACATTCAGCGCATTCATCATTACCTCCTTTGCAATCCTCGTGACCGTGTACCGACGCAATGCCCGACTACAGTGCGCGCGCCGCCACAAACTTGCCCACCAGTAACAAATGGGCGAAGCTGAACGGTTTTTGAATCATCAATACAGCCCCGGCCGCCAACGCCTCCCCCACCGTGCCATCCCCCGAAGGGTGGCTCGCGTCGGTGACTGCGACGATTCTGAACGACGGCAGCTGGCGTTTCGCCTCCCTGATCAAGTCAATGGAGGTCGGCCGCACAAGACCCAAATCAACAACCAACACGTCCACAGAACTGGCGTGCAATATGGCCAAACAAGTTTCGCCGTCTTCGACCTCTCGCACGGCATAACCAGCCCGTTCCAGCCTGAGGCGAAGGCTTGCCCGGCGCTCTCTATCCACGTCGGCAATAAGGCATCGCGCCACTTTCGTACCCTTCCTCTTACTTCGCTGTCTTCCTGAACGTCGGCAGCGGCCAGTTTCTAATTTTGGAACGGCATAGGACACAGAACGTGTACCGCCTATCGGCAGTATCACGCGCGATCTTCTTATCCAGCAGACCGTCCGCACTCCTCGTGGCGATGCTAGCTCACTCCCGCTCCGCACCGCTGTACAGCGACCCTTTGCTTCCGTGTCCGTGCCATCACTTGATTGGCGATTCGAGAACCAAGGTACGAACGCCCGCTCTTCACCGTCCGAATCGCGTCGATCACGGCGCTTTCGTCTGAATCTATAGGAAGGAACCCGTGGGCGCCTGTCATCAGGGCATGGCTCATCGCGCCCTCATCGACTGGGCCGGAATGAACGAGTCCTCGCCGTCCACCGGGCACCAGCGCGAGCTGGCGCACGATATATCCGTCAGACACAGCCGTCGGCTGGAGGTCGAATACCACCACGTCCGGGCACAACCGATCGACTTCGGCCAGCACATCCTTCCCCGCGCCGACCTCTCCGATAAGCCGGATGTCCGCGGTGCGATTCAAAAGAGTTCGCAGACCGATACGCACCAATTCTTGCTCAGCCACAACCAGCACTGTGATCATCGCCCCCCCTGTAAACGCGTCGCACCATGGATCCCGGACATGTCAGTGTGCGGGACGTATGCCTGATCGTGGGCATCATGAACGCAAGTGTGCCACAGGGGTGCGAACGCCGGAATCGGACGACGGCGGAACTCCTTGTGGGAACCCTCAACCGAGGCATGTAAGAATTTGGCTGACAGACTGTGCCGCCCCTGATTCAGGAGAGCGACGAGTGAGAGTTCAATCCCCTAACTGCAAGGAAATTGGATATAAAAAGGCGGAGCAAAACACAGATTATCGAGTTGCTGCGGGAGGCAGATGCGGAGGGGGACGATGACAGATCTGTGCCGGCAGCATGGGGCTCGGAAGGGAATTTTGTGGGCATGCCCTGCTGACGGAGGCCCTGCTCACACCGTACCTCTACGGCTGATTGAACCTAGCCTAGCCAACCCGGCCAGAATGCCTACATCGAGTCATGCAACGGGCGGCTACGGGATGCACGTCTGGACGAACAGTGGGGCCTGAACCTCGCTCATGCCCAAGTCGTCATGGAGGCGGGGCGGCGCGAGGACAACGAGAAGCGACTGAAACAATGATTGGGGAGACTCACGCCGGCCGCCGATGCGAGGCAATTGGCTGGAAAATCAACGACCGAAGCACCAAGGCTCTAATCCTCGCTGCTGCTCAACGAGACGACCTCGAAAAGAACACCAACAGCCCTTACCCCAGCAAGGGACAGACTCGTCGCTTACATCCGTCCCTCGTCCAGTTCGATCGCATCGACCCAGGTGGTCGCGGGAGGCAACGACGCAACTGAGACCCCGCGCTTGGTCGCGATATCCTGTAAGCGGCCCTGATACCGCTGCTTCGCCGCCTCGTCCTTCGGGCCTCCGGTGAGAATGCCTTTCGACCACTCGGCAATCTCTTGCTCGGAATGCTTACGGCTGTTGGTCTTTACCCAGGCCAACAACTTCTCATCGCTCTCACCGGTGAGCACCTGCTGCTCGAATGCCTTCGGATCGATCTGTAGGAAATCGATCAGGTACTTATCGAAGCCGACGGTGATGTAGTTGTAGTCCGGAATCTTGCCGGCATGGCGCAAGCGAACCTTGTCGATAAACCGCCCCAAATGGGCAATGCCACCGAGGAGGACTTTGGGACTGCGGGGATATTGTTGATCAGACATAAGCAAATTACCCTTCTTAGGGATGAATGACTTTCAATCTAAGCACATCTTCGAACGGATCATAATCACGATCATTATGGAGCAGGCTGTGCCCCTCCAACAGGCAAAATGTCGCAATAAGGGAATCGATTGTTTTCCGAACTGTTCGCCCGGCAGCACGGAGCCGCCGATAGTTCAGCGCTGCCTCGACAGCGATTGCGACCGTCCCTGTCTCGGAAACGGCTAACTTCAGCAACTCCTCCTGCACCGCCTCAAACTTCTTAGTACTGGTGATACCTTGCAATACTTCGCACAGGATCAAATCGGTAAGACCAAGGCGTTCGCCCGCCAGTTGAGAATCCAGCCAGTCAGTATGGGAAGTGCGTGTTCCCCGCAGGTAATCGACCCATACCGTCGTATCGACAATAATCATGAAGCAGCTTTGATCCGACCTTCTCGCATCGCACCAAGATTTCCTTCCCACTCAACTTTGCCGCGTAAACGCCGAATACCTTCCTGGCCCTTCACCTTTATCAATAATCGAAGGCCCTCCTCCACCACGGCTTTCTTAGTGGAGAGCCCGGTCGCCTTCATTGCGCGCTGCATCAAGCCATTGTCGATCACGATATTGGTGCGCATACTGCCCCCATGAGAGTGTGTATGAATCATGAAATAATACACACACGTTTCAAGAGAAGCAAGCAGAGAGGACCTCGGTGTTGATGGCGACAGGACGCAGGAAGTCGCTTCGAATAAAAAATCAGGCCTCGGCGAACAGCGCCCTTCATCCCCGTCTATCTGTTAATCCATGAGTATCAGGATAATCAAAATCGGCGAAATCATCGGCTTTGAATCGGCGAACTAAGTACGTCTGAGCTCGGACCTTAACTTGTGAAAGCAGGTCAAACGCACGACGTAGCGACTCAATGCAGTAGTCGGTCGAATTCAAAATATGGCCGAACAAGTGATCGCCCAATGTTGTCCTCAAATGTTCCCTAGTTATGGTCAGCCCAGGCCGCTCAAAAAGCCTATCCAGCTACGCCGCAGCGAGCGAACACCAGAGGCGTACAGTTCCGGTACGTTGAGGGTTTGAGCGAAGCGAGAACGACGCTGGGAGGCTTTTTCAGCGGCCCGTCTTTGCAGACTTATCGGCTTGCAGATACTGGTTCACCCCTGCCGCCATCTTGCGCCCTTCGGCGATGGCCCAGACAATGAGGGAGGCGCCGCGCTTGGTGTCGCCGCCGGCAAAAACCCCGTCGAGATTGGTCATGAAATTGTCATCGACGGTCACGCAACCACGCGCATCGTAGCTGACGCCGAGGCTGTCGAGGAAACCGTTTCTGACCGGGCCAGTGAAGCCCATGGCGAGCAAAACGAGGTCCGCATCCAATTCAAAGTCCGTGTTCGGCATCGGCACGAACTTACCGCCTTCGAACTTGACCCGATTGGCATGCAGCTTGGTGACGTGGCCATTGTGGCCGGTAAACTTGGTGGTGGAGACGCTCCACTGGCGATCGCAGCCTTCTTCATGTGCATGCGACGTGCGAAGCTGCATGGGCCAGAGCGGCCAGGGAGTCGAGCTCGCGCGCGAAGGCGGTGGCTCCGGCAATACTTCGAACTGATGCACTTCGCTGCAGCCCTGACGATGGGCGGTCCCCACACAATCGGATCCGGTGTCGCCGCCGCCGATAATGATCACCCGTTTGCCCTTGGCGGTAATCGGTTCTTCGGACACGGAAATACCCGCCGTCCGCTTGTTCTGTTGAGTCAGGTATTCCATGGCAAAATGGATACCCTTCAAGTCCCGACCGGGAACCGGCAAGTCACGCGCCATTTCGGCGCCCATGGTCAAGCCGACCGCGTCGAACTGCCGACGCAACTGTTCGCCGGTGATATCTTTACCCACCGTGACGCTGGTCTTGAACTCGACCCCTTCGGCCTTCATCTGCTCCAACCGCCGGTCGATCACCCACTTTTCCATTTTGAAATCGGGAATCCCGTAGCGCAGCAACCCGCCGATACGATCAGACTTTTCAAACACCGTCACACTGTGTCCCGCCCGCGCCAACTGTTGCGCCGCCGCCAATCCGGCGGGTCCTGAACCGATGATCGCCACGGTCTTGCCGGTTTTCACGACCGGCATGGCCGGTTCGACCAGACCTTCGTTGAAGCCACGGTCAATGATATTCCATTCCAGCACACGGATCGACACAGGATCGCTGTTGATCCCCAGCACGCAGGCCCCCTCGCAGGGCGCGGGGCAGAGTCGACCGGTGAACTCCGGAAAATTATTCGTGGTGTGTAAGGCTTTGAGCGCGTCTTTCCAGCGCCCGCGGTAGACGAGATCGTTCCACTCCGGAATCAGGTTCACCACCGGACAGCCGGTATTGCCCTGACAAAACGGCACACCGCAATCTATACAACGGGCGCCCTGGACCTTAAGCTTGTCCTCGGCGATCGGCTCGTACATTTCCTTCCAATCGAGCACACGCAACTCGACCGGTTTCCGCTTCGGTCCCTCACGCGCGTATTTCAAAAAGCCCTTTGGATCACCCATCTGTTATTCGCTCTTATTCGTCTCTCGTCGTTCGTCTGTCGTATCTCACCACGGCCTATCCGGTGTCGCGCCGGTCGCACGCTTCACGAGATACACTTCACGGTTACTTGACTATTTTGGCCGCTGCCGCTTTCCGTTCGGCCAGCACACGCTTGTAGTCGATCG
>JACOEF010000846.1 GCA_024998705.1 Nitrospira sp. | reverse complement strand
TTCATATCAACTTTAATGTGTGAAGGGAGGTGAGAGTCTTGGCAACGAAGAAGGCAGCGAAGAAACCAGCGAAGAAGGCAGCGAAGAAGAAGTAAGTCCCTACCAGGATTTACACGCCGGGGGTAAGGCCACTTGCTCCCGGCGTTTTTTTATGCCCAAAACCGCGATCACCGCTTGGAGCGGGTGGGTTGCAAGCGGTGGCAAGCAAGCGTTGGGGCGAGCAGTTAGATTGCGAGAGAAGGCGCGGGGCGAAGCAGTCCGAGAGAAGGGCGCGATTCTGGTGCGGCAACCACATGTTCGCCGGTGATGAGCGCCCATTTATCTCGCTGAAGGAGGATTTGTTCGACGAGCTTCGTATGCATGGCGTGACCTGATCGTTCGGCCACAATGTGCCCGATAAACGGGAAGCCGAGCAGCGCGATGTCACCGATCAAGTCCAGCACCTTATGCCGGACAAATTCGTTCGAGAAGCGCAAGCCGGATTGATTCACGACACCTTCTTTGGACAACACAATGGTGTTATCCAGAGTTCCGCCTTTGCCGAGTCCTCTCGACCACAGCGCTTCGACTTCGTGGAGAAAGCCGAATGTACGTGCCAGCGCAATGTCCTGCTCAAACGCTTGGGCGGAACAGGTATAGCTGTAAGACTGGGTTTGGATCAGGGGGTGATCGTAGTGAATGGAGTACGTAATTTTCGGCGTTGACGAGGGTTCGATCCTCACCCGCTTCGATCCATCCACGACTTCGATGGGTTGCATGATCTTCACATAAGATTGCCGCCTGGTTTGTGGGATGACGCCGGCCGCGCGGATCAAGCGAACGAACGGGCTTGAGCTTCCATCGAGCACGGGCACTTCCCCCGCATCAACCTCTGCGTAGACGTTGTCGACTTCCATCCCCACCAGAGCGGCCAGGAGGTGTTCGATCGTCTTGACCTGATGACCGTTGACGCTGATGGCTGTGCAGAGTTCCGTTGGTACCTTATGGGAGATCGAGGCAGGGATGACCGTTTCTTCCGATCCATGCCGATAGATGAAGACGATACCGGTATTTGGAGGAGCCGGGCGAAGAGTCAGAGTGACCGGCTGGCCGGAATGGAGTCCCACGCCCGAACATGAAACTGGTGAGCCGATCGTTTGCTGAAACCGCACGGTGCCTCCTTCGTAAAATCCAGCACTACTTCTAGCAATGCTTGTGCCAATTAGATTTTGTTATGTAAGTCATTGATGTGTAATGCATATGTCGTGATTCCCCAAAATTCTAGCTGTTGCTAAAAAAACACAATTGTATCTTTTGCTGGAATGGAGAAACCACGAAATTGATGGGTTTTCAATGAGTTACTCGCCGCGGTGTATGAAAAGAGCGTGGCTAGTCAGCGCCAAGGAGACGGCGAGTTCGGCGGGCCGAGAGACCTGTTTGCTGGTCGGTACCTCCGGTGTGGCATTACAAAATTTAGAGAAACTTTCAATTTTCTAACCAATTGATATCACGTTGATATACATCCTGGCAAAGATAGAAGATATGGAAACTTTTC
>JACOEF010000119.1 GCA_024998705.1 Nitrospira sp. | reverse complement strand
GGTCACCGGCACTTCCGCCGTCGGAATCAGGAACAGCTCTTCGTCGCGTAGTTGAAACAGATCTTCCTCGAACTTCGGCAATTGCCCGGTTCCGGTCATGGCCGCACGATTCACCAGCAGGGGGGGCTGCACCTCCCGGTAGCCATGGTGTGTCGTGTGCAGATCCAGCATGTAATTGATGAGCGCTCGTTCGAGGCGGGCTCCCAACCCGGTCAACACGGCGAAGCGGGCTTTGGCCATGCGTACCGCGCGGTCGAAATCCAAAATGCCGAGGGCCTCACCCAGATCCCAGTGAGACAGTGCCGGCGCCGTGAGCTGTGGCGGCGTTCCCCATCGGCGCACTTCGATGTTGCCGGTCTCATCCTGGCCTGGCGGCACAGAGGCGTGCGGGAGGTTTGGGATGCGCATCGCGATATGGGCCAACTGTTCTTCCACGGCCCGAAGTTGTTCCTCGTGGCCCTTGATGGTCTCTCCCAGAGCCTTCATTGCCCCCATGGCCTCATCGGCCGGCTGTTTCTCGCGTTTCAGCCGCGCGACGTCATCCGATCCCTTCTTCAGCTGATGCCTCAGCTCTTCGACCTGTATGGTGCAGGTTCGACGATCTTCCGTGAGTTTTCTCAGATCTTCCCACGCGACATCCTTCCCGCGTGCCCCCAATTGGTCACGGAGGTTGTCCAGGTTGTCTCGTAATACACGAAGGTCGTACATAGACTCTCCCCTCTGAAGCGGCGAGAAATCTAACATTGGATGCCTGCGTAGTCAATGAAACCGGTCGCTGATTGAGGCCGGAGTGCGCCGGAGCAGGGCAATTGACAACGGGTGGGCAGGGCGGCACCATAGCGGCCGTGAAACTGGTCTCCAATCCACCCAATCGCTTTGAATCCACGCAGCGTGAGACGCTTGAACCGTCGGCGCCTGTTGAGATTCAGTTGTTTGAAGACGACACCCACGAGATTTTGAGCCGGAATGATAGCCCGGACCTTCCGTTTCGGTGGAGCGTCAATCCCTATCGCGGTTGTTTCCATGCCTGCGCCTACTGCTATGCCAGGCCATCGCATGAATATTGGGGATTCGGCGCAGGCACCGACTTCGAGTCAAAGATCGTCCTGAAGCGACGCGCGGCTGAACTCCTTCGGCAAGCCTTTGAGAAGCGATCCTGGGACGGTGAGCTGATTGTATTTTCCGGCAATACCGACTGTTATCAACCCATTGAGTCCAGGCTAGGTCTGACGCGGGCCTGTCTAGAAGTCTGCGCTGCCTACCGGAACCCGGTGGGGATCATTACCAAGGGGGCGCTGCCGGTTCGTGATATCGATGTGTTCAAGCAGCTCCAGGAACAAGCCTGGATCCGTGTGTACTTCAGCATCGCCTTTGCCGATGACGAGACGGCTCGTCTGGTCGAACCGCAGGCGCCAAGCATCAGTAAACGTTTTGAGACGATGCAGATCCTCTCGGATGCCGGCATTCCCACAGGGATATCCGTGGCGCCGATCATTCCAGGCTTGAACGACGACGCCATTCCTGCGTTGTTGTCACGTGCACGGGCCGCGGGTGCGACGTCTGCGACGTGGAGACTGCTTCGTTTACCAGGAAATGTGGAAACAGTGTTTCTTGACCGCATGCGGGCGCTGTTTCCCGACCGGGTCTCGAAGATCATCCATCGAATTCAAGACGTGCGAGGGGGCCAGTTGAGTGAGGCTGAGTTCTTCAGCCGGCACCATGGCGAGGGGACCTACTGGCGCTGTCTCGAACAACTGTTCGACCTGGGCTGTCGTCGGGCTGGCTTCGTCAAGGACGACCGCCCGGTGCCCAGAGCCTTTCGTCGCCCGAAGGCACAGCAATCACTGTTCGCTGAGGAGGAGCCGTTGTGAGTCATAACCCAGGTTTTTTGAAAGTCGTCGAGGACGCCAGGGGACGTGTATGCGAATGTACCGTCGCCGACGTCAAAGCCAGGCTGGATCGTGCTGAACGGTTCCATTTCGTCGATGTCCGGGAGGATGACGAATATGCGCAGGACCATGCGGCAGGGGCGATCCACCTCGGCAAGGGTGTAATCGAGCGGGACATTGAAACGGTATTGCCGAACAAGCAGGAGCCGATCGTGCTGTATTGCGGGGGTGGGTACCGGTCGGTGTTGGCTGCGGATAGCATTCGCCTCATGGGCTACACCAATGTCATTTCGATGGACGGAGGAATCAAAGCCTGGCGCGCAGCCGGGTATCCCATCGAGAAGGGCCGGCGTCTGTAGCGCATGTCGTTTTCCAGGCGCGAATTGTTTCATAACGCAGGGTTCGGTTTGCTGTTACTCCCTGCCATTGTGCGCTCGCCGAGGACCATCCTCGGCCACTTACTGTTCGATCCGGACGGCCCTCTCGTCCCGCTCAAGCCCATTCCCGATAATCCGTTTCGGCGCCTCGGCCGGTCGGTCGTGTCGATCGTCTACGGGAAGGATCCCCGCCGTATGCTTCCACGCGCCATCGATCTGCTCGGAGGTATGGAGGGCTTGGGGCTGCGCGGCAAACGTGTGTTGTTGAAGCCCAATGTGTTGAACGACCAACCGCCCCCTTCGACGACCAATCCGCAGGTGGTCGCAAGCATGGCGGAGCTGGTCCGGGCGAACGGGGCGGCCGATGTGGTGGTGGCTGATGGTTCGGGAATCATCCGACTTCCGACGTCCGCCAATCTCACGAGCACGGGGATGCGAGCTGCGGCGGAAGCGGCCGGAGCCCGCGTCCTGGCGTTGGAAGATGAACCCTGGGTGAAGATCGAGGCTCCTGAGGCCAAGGCCCTCCGGCAGTTTTATTTCTCACGACCGGTCTATGAGGCCGACCTGGTGATCAACATGCCGGTGATCAAAACCCATCGGTTTGCCGAATATTCCTGTAGCCTGAAGAATTTTGTCGGGGCGGTTCATCCGCGGTATCGACCATCCGTCACGTTCTGGAGCGGAGATTGGCACGAACGTATTGCCGAAATAAATCTGGCCGTGCACCCCGTGCTGACTGTCGCCGACGGGACGACGACTATGATCGAAGGCGGCCCCACGTCGGGCACGCCGTCAAAGACGGATCTTGTGATTTGCAGCGGTGACCGGGTGGCGGTGGATCTGGTGGCCATCGCGTTGTTGCGGTCCTTCGGTACCTGGCCGAAGCTCCATGGCAAGCGAATCGGGGATCAGCGACAGATCAAACGTGCAGCGGCATTGGGGTTGGGTGTCGGCTCGGGTCAGCAGATCGAGTTGGTGATGGAGGCGGTGGATCCGGCTCCACCAGCCTTCAGTCGGCTGATGGAGCATATTCGGCAGGAGCTGGTCAGCTCATAGGGACTACTTGTTCGTGCGGTCGAATTCTTTGATGACCTGCTCGGTCAAATCGATGGTGTCTTTGTTGAAAATCACGATCTTCACGGTCTGCTCGCTGCCCTTGTCCAGCACCAGTTGATACCCGTTCTTATCGGCGACGGCCTGCGTGGCCACGGCAATTTTCTTCATATACTCGTCGACGAGTTCCTTCTGCTTGCCCTGCAGCTCCTGATTAATCTCCTGGGCGCGCTTCTGGTAGTCCTGAATCTTGGCGCGGAAGGAGGTTTCCTTGTCTTTCTTCTCCGTCTCGGTCAACTTGGAGGCCTGCTCCTTGATCTGCTTTTCCGTATTGCGTAGCTCTTCTTCATCCCGGGACAGCAACTTTTGGCGTGTCGCCACATATTCCCGCAACCCGTCCAGCGCACGTTTGCCGGCCTTGCTCTTCTCCAGGACGACTTGGGGATCGATGACCCCCATCTTGAATTCTGCCGCCGGACTTGTTGAGAACAGGCCAAGAGTTGCTGCGATGAGCACTCCGACTATTGCCGCGCGCCGGCCTGCTCCTTGCCACTTCACACCCATCTCGGAACTCCTTTCGCCGAAAAAATGTCGTGCTCCAACCCTCGGGAGGATAGCCGCCTGTTGTGGTCGTGTCAAGGAGGGCGCCGTCCAAGGCACAGGCGAATTGACAGGAGGGAGGCCGGTGGCTATAAGCCTGACAACGCCCACCACCGTTCGACATCCGGCGAGGTGTTCACGCCGAGCGGGTGAGAAAGGATACTATGCTCCCTTCGGAAGAACAGCCGGCTCAT
>JACOEF010000845.1 GCA_024998705.1 Nitrospira sp. | reverse complement strand
TGTGCGCATTGTCGCGGCCACGAACAAGAACCTGGATGAGATGGTGCGAAAGAACCAGTTTCGTGAAGACCTGTATTACCGCATCAACGTAATTGCGCTGTATCTGCCTCCGCTCCGCGAACGCGGCGAAGACATCGCGCTCCTCGCCAAACACTTTCTGGCCAAACGGATCGAAGAAGAAAAGCGCCCACCCCAGGAATTCACCAAAGACTCGCTGGAGCTGATTTCGCATTATCCTTGGCCCGGAAACGTGCGCGAGATGGAGAACATCATCGAACAGGCATTCATCTGGTCGAAAGGCTCCCACGTGATCACACCGGAGCACTTGCCGAATATCTTGCGGACCGATACCCGATCGACCTCGCTCCGTGACGATACCCTGGCCGGACGATTGTCGCTGGAAAAAGCCGTCATGGAATTCGAGCGGGAGATCATTCTCGACGCGCTCAAACGCACGACGTACGTGCAAACCCATGCCGCCACCATGCTCGGCATCAGCCGGCGCATGCTCAAATATCGCATGGATACTTTGGGCATCAGCAGACCCGATAGCGGGGGCACACCTGACCCCTCACTGACTCATGAATGACACAGAGTGGCGCAACAGTGTCCTACGACCTGTGCCATTTCATCAAAGGTGAAATTACCTACACCAAATATCTAGTGGCCACGATGCGCAAGACCTGCTATATATTGCCACTCTCAAGAGCACGATGAGCGGTATGGGTTTTGCGTTTCACTTTCGCTAAAGCTTGCACTACACCCGGGAGCGCTCTGGATGGGGACCCATGCACCAGCTGAATCTGTAGGCACGAAGCCGTCGGTCCTAGTTGTCGACGATGAAACAGGCCCGCGGGACGCGCTCAAGGTGATTCTTCGCCCCTTCTTCACCATCCATTCCGCCGACAACGCCAAATCAGCCCGGCGAGTTCTCAAAGACCAGCACATCGACCTGATCACGCTCGACCAGAAGTTACCCGACCGCCAGGGTATCGATCTGCTGCAAGACATCAAACAAGACTACGCAGACATCGAAGTCATCATCATTACCGGCTATGGCAGTTTGAAGTCTGCGATGGAAGGCATCCGGCACGGCGCCGCAGGGTACCTCCTCAAGCCGTTCAACGTCACCGAACTGATTA
>JACOEF010000572.1 GCA_024998705.1 Nitrospira sp. | reverse complement strand
TCCAGCCGGGCAAGCCGGATCAGAATGCCTTGATTGAGCGGTATAACCGGACCTATCGGACCGAAGTGCTCAATGCGTCTGTGTTCGAGTCGTTGGAGCAGGTGCGAGAGATCAGTGCCGAGTGGTTGCAGAGTTACAATGAAGAGCGGCCTCATGATGCGTTGGCAGGCCTCCCGCCCGCCACGTATCGGGCCCAAGTGGAGGCCAGAACTTCTCCCATGAAACTGTCTCCTTGACGGGGGAGCTTACGGGATCATCGAACGGCTCTTCCGCACTCTCAAAGAAGTGTGTCTGGCAGCACGTGTTTCGGACGTTCGAGGACGCACGACGCGTCATTCGAGCGTGGATGCAGTGGTATAACCAGGAGCGCCCGCATCAGGCATTGGGCTATCGAAGTCCAGTCCAATATCGGGCGCAACAATCAACTCAGGTGGCTTGATTTCAGGGGAGCACTACAGGAGCACTAAAGTGCGTCCAAAGATGTTGGACTAAAAATAGGGCGCTCCCTTCTGGTGAGGGGAGCGCCCTGAGTAAACGTCTCTATTGCGATGCTGTTAGGCTTTCGTTCGTCGTCTTGCGGCAATTCCAATCAGTCCAGCACCTAGCAACAAGAGAGTCGACGGTTCAGGTACTCCTCCTGGGTTGGTGATAGATCCGGAGGATGAGCCGATGATCACATTCCGGGTTACTCCACTTAGAGGAGCTGTGGCCAGAACAGGCAACGCCCCGACGTTCGTGAAGTAATTATGCCATGGTCCTGTGCTGAGATCGCCATTGGTCAGACCAGGAAACGCGGCATTTCCTGCTGCTGTGAGGCTGAGCGCGGAACCCGCTCCGCCCCCACCGACATCTGTGACCGTGAGCGAAGGCAGGAGCGCCGTGACCCAATCGTAGCCATTGCCTTGGCTGAACAATCCTCCCCCATTTCCAACGAAGGTATTGATCGCCGAGGCGTAGGGGACAAACACGCTCCCATCCACACCACCGAAAGTGTTGAGCCCAGAGTCCATCATCAAAATTCCGGCATTCGCGAGGCTACCACCGGTACCGAAGAAGGTCGCGAAGTTCGCTGTGGTGATGGTTTGCACGGTCCAGCCGGCTGCACCCAGACTGGACAGGTTAAATGCTGAGTTAGCCGCTGTTGCAGCATTGCCGGTGCTTCCGAGGATTGTGACGACCTTGTTCCCATTGGTGACTGAGGGCGCAAGGTTTTCAAGCGCCTTCTGCATGAAGAGCCAACCATCCTGGTTGGCACCACCTGACGTAAATCCATGGTCATCAGAATCGGTCCCGGACAAAATGAATGGACCAGCTAGGGCTACCGCACTAGTGCTGATGCTGAAGATAGCCGCGACTGCCCACAGGCTGAGCAACCGTAACACCTTTTCCTTCATAACTTTTTCCCTCCTTTGTTCTACATTCTTAAAGAGTGGCCGCCTCCGATATGAGCATGTTTTGTGCCAACAATAGACATTGTTGCATTTATCTGCATGACATGATTCCAGTCCAAGTAATTCAATAACATCGACGGCACCGTCCATCCTGTAGGACAATTCCCCTCATCACTTATCTGTAAGCATTTGTAAGCATTCTTGCCATCTTGCCTGTCGACCGTACTTGTATGCTGATGTCTATGCTGTATTGAATGCGATATTATGTAATATTTATAAGTATTTATACTTTTCGTCCCGCAGAGCTATTGTTTTGTTAAAAATATTTACATCATCAAGCGCTTATTGGCGCGAGCATATGACCTGGTCAATATTTTATGATTTCACACCGCTGAATGGTTTTTCCTGCACGTCATGAATTCTGACATAACAAGAACTACTCAGAGACTGGCCTGCTAAATATTTCCAGAAGTGTGGTGGCCACTTGAGATTCTCGATGAGCTTCCAGAGTTGTCTTCTGGGCATATGTTCCCCCTGCAGGGCGCTGTGGGCGCGACACAGGTGGGCAGTAGACAATGAACGAAGCCAGATGTTCAGCATTTTATGTGTATGGCTCAGGATTATACATCTGCTGCAGATGGCTCGAGGTCGTGACGTTTATCCTTGAAAACCGCGCTGCCTTTGTGAACTATTGGGCTCTGCGCTTCACGGCGAGGATATGATGCCTGCCGTTCCGCTTAGTGGCACGGCCTGTCGTAGCTGTTACTCAACGGGGATCCTAGATGGAGTGCATGAAGAGAGGGACAACAGACGTGTCCGAGTGAGACGTCGTGGAAACGGCAGCAAATGGAATGAGTGAGGAGCATATGAATCAGGTTCATAACGAGTTACTTAATAGCCACGATAGGAGGGGGGGGGCATCGCTTGCTTCTAAGTTGGGAATGGTTGTGGTCCTGATAGTCGGCCTGTGGATATCACCTGAAGCGTGGGCTGTGACGGTGAGTCCCATGGCCATGACCTTTGAGGCTGTTCAGGGAGCAACCAATCCGCCAAGCCAGGCAGTCAGTGTGTCCGCAACCACCAAGTACTCGACGTTTTTGATGGCGAAAGGCAATGCGACATGGCTTACGGTAGCCCCCGAAGTTGGGCCTATCACAAAAACCGCGTCGGTAGCCCTGGCTGTGAATACAGCCGGGTTGGCCGCAGGTACCTACTCTGCCATGGTCACAATTACGGTGGGGATTGAAGGAAGCGTGTCGTTTCCTGTGACTGTGAAAGTGGCTCCGGCAAAGACAGTCACAAATACGACGGCATCGCTGACTTGGAGCCCTGTGACCAGCACCAATCTGGCTGGCTATAAAGTGTATATGGGGACTGCCTCGGGACGGTACGGACCGCCCCTGGACGTGGGAAATGTGACCTCATATGTCGTGAGCAATCTCGCGGTCGGAAATACCTACTACTTGGTTGTGACGAGTTATATGACCAATGGCAGTGAAAGCCTTCCCTCAACTGAGGTGAGCAAGAGCATTTATTGACAAGGCCAGAGGCGGAGGAGAACGTAAGGGATGAAAACCTGGCATTATTCGCGTTCTTGCGCCCACTCCTGATGGCGTCCCACAAGATTCCTACTCATCAACGTGCCGAACATTGTCAGTCCCCTGGTTCAGGCTGGGCCTTCAGCGGACCATCTGTCCTACGTTTTATTCAGTAAGGTGCTAAAGACGCTTGTAGGGTGAGCGGGGCACAAAGAACCACGCATATGGTTCGTTCCAACTGTCAACTGGTTGCACTTTCTTCGTCCACTCGTCGGGCGCTATGACTCCCCCCTGAACAATTTCTGCCTTTCCGTGAATTGTTACGCCTACACCGTTGAACGGATGTGGAGACTTTTGTTGGTCTGCTACACGAACCAACTGATGGTGATTCTTTAGTAGTCAATGACTTCCCCTTGAGTTTGTTGATGGCATCGCCATTGCTTCTGCAGGAGCAGGGAAGTCAGACCGCATGGATGAACGGCTTAGGCCGAGATAGTGAAAATGGTCGAACAATGACCAGTAACGCAACAAATGAGGTCACTATGCGTCACATTCATCAAACGTTAATGTTCCGGAAAGCGGTGGCGGGTGCGATTTCACTTCATCGTTGGTTGGGTGTCGGCCTGGCTTTGCTGCTCGGCCTCTTGACATCGGTTGAAGCGTCGGCATTGACGGTGAGTCCTACAGCCATGACGTTTCAGGCCGTCCAAGGGTCGAGTAATACCCTTAGTCAGATAGTCACTGTGTCGAAATCGAATAAACGTCAGACCGTCTGGATCGCGATGGATAATGCCTCCTGGCTCACGGTTTCTCCCGGGGTCGGGACCATCACAAATATCGCAGAGGTTTCATTGA